>NZ_JBHJUW010000219.1:0-9480 GCF_042268205.1 Streptomyces sp. NPDC056160 | reverse complement strand
GGGGTGCTTTCTGCATCCGTGCCTGCGCCGTGGGTTTGCACGAGCGGGGGGGGGGCGCTGCGCGGGGGGCCGCCGTGGCCGCCGCCCTTCTCCGAGGGGTGGGACCGCGTCGTGGTCACAGCTGTTCGCGCTCCTCGGTGACTGTCACGCCTAGCTGGCCCAGTGCGGTGTCCGCGCGCCGCGCGGCCTCGCCGCCGGTACGACCGGTTGCCACGACACTGCCGATGACGTCCACGTTGTCGCGGGCTCGCCGGACCTGGTCCCCCGCCTCTGCGTGCACCTCGACTTCCACGGTGCCGGGCACGTGTGCGGCGAGGTCCAGGCCGTGTACACCGGCCAGCTGTCCGGTGTCCGGCGAGGTGAGGTAGCGCGAGGCCGCGCCGCCCAGCTCCCGTACCTTCAGATCGGGCCGCTCACCGGTGTACAGCCGGACCAGTTCCCGCTGGAGGTCGACGCCGACGGCCTCCCTGATCAGCCTGGTGATCCAGGCGCCGGGCATGCGGGCGTTCACCTCCACGAGGCGTGGCCCGCGGGGGGTGAGCTTGATCTCGACGTGGGCCGCTCCGAAGTCGTGTCCCAGCGCCCGGAGCGCGGCCAGCGCTGCGGTGCGGGCCTCTTCCTGGACGCTCCCGGGCAGCACCGAGGGGAAGGTCTCGCCGAGTTCCACGAAGTGCGGGTGCGGTCCCAGGGCCTTGTCGGTGACACCGAGTACGACGTGCTCACCCGCCTCGGTGGCTACGATCTCCACACTCACCTCGGGCCCGATCAGGTACTCCTCCACCAGTACACCGGGTTTGCGAAGCCCGCCCCGGAAGTCCTCGGGGCTGGCCGTGATCGTGTGGAACTGCTCTACCACCTCGGCGGTGGTCCGGCAGAGCCGGACGCCGATACTGGCGGCATCGGTCAGGGGTTTGACCACGCAGGGCAGCCCCAGCGTCCGGGCGGCGACCGTAGCCCCCTCGGCAGTCCGGGCCCAGTGCCAGCCCGGTGTGGGCACTCCGGCCTGGTGGCAGGTCTGCCGGGTGAGTTGCTTGTCGCAGGCCCGTCGGGCGGCCTGCGGGTCGAGGCCGGGCAGGTGCAGGGCCCGGGCGGCTTCGGCCACCACGGGCACGTTGTAGTCGTTGGTCGTGAACACCCCCCGCAGGTCCGCCTCCTGAGCCAGTGCCGCCACCACGGCTGCGGGATCCTGGGTGTCGCAGATGACCACCCGGCCGGCGCACTCCTGCCAGGCGGTCCGGCTCTCGGGTGTGCGGGTGTAGACGCCTAGGTCCCGGGTGAGGAACAGGGTGTCGAAGCCGAGTTCCCGCGCGGCGACCAGAGGAGTGCGGCCCACCGGGGACAGCCAGGTCTCCACCACGGCGAAAGTACCGAGCGCGGTCATGCCTGCTTTCCCTTGTGCGAGCGGGCGTACTGGTAGAGGAGTTCCGCGCCGATCTCGGCCGCGAAGAGTGCCGTGATGCCGGCGACGTCGTGGGCGGGGCACACCTCCACCACGTCGAATCCGACTGGCCGCAGCGCCCCTACGCCCCGGATTAGAGCCAGCACCTCGCGGCTGGACAAGCCGCCTGGTGCGGGGGTACCGGTGCCGGGCGCGAACGCCGGGTCGGCGACGTCCACGTCCACCGACACGTAGAGCGGCAGCCCGGCCGTCTTGGCCTGCAGCAGGTCGAGCACCAGGCGGATGCCATCCTCCATCACCTGGTCGGCGGTCACGATGCTCACCCCCTGCTCTCGCGCCCAGGCCAGCGAGTCCACCGCGGGAGTGTGGCCGCGGATGCCGACCTGCACGAGCGCGCCCGGGGCCACCAGACCCTCCTCCAGGGCGTGCCGGAACGGGGTGCCGTGGTGGAAGGTGCCGCCGTAGACGGGAGGGTAGGTGTCGGAGTGCGCGTCCAGGTGCAGCACGGCCAGCGGGCCGTACCGGGCGTGGGCTGCCCGGAGCGCCGCCAGGCTGAGCGAGTGGTCGCCGCCGATCATCAGCAGGGCGTCGTTGCGTTCGGCCAGCTCGGCGAGTCGGCTGGTGGCGAGGGCCATCGCCGCGCCCATGTCGTACGGGGAGAGGTCAATGTCACCGGCGTCCACGGCGCGGATCAGGTCGAAGGTGCCCTGCGGCCGGTCGACACCGGTGCCGTGCAGCAGCACGGACTCGGCCCGCACCGCGCGCGGGCCGAACCGCGCGCCGGGACGGTAGCTGGTGCCGCCGTCGTACGGGGCGCCGACCACGACCACGTCGTACCCTTCCGGATCCGGCTGGTGCGGCAGGCGCATGAACGTAGGCAGTTGGGCGTAGCGGGGTGAGGAGACCGCGTCGATCCGCTCCGCGCTCATGGGTGGAGTCCTTACGTTGTAGGTGGGTTGGTTTCGGTCACTCGTAGGATCGAAAGACCCAGGGATGCTGGGTGTGGCTTGGTGGGTTCAGCCCAGTGGTGGCATGAAAGGATTGGCCGCTCGGCATCCCGCGACAACTCGACCACTCATTGGGATGCGCGGCACAAGATCGCTTGGTAAGGACACGCTGGCGAGGTCGTCTGCTGGGCTGTGAACGGATACGACTTCGGAGGTGGCCGTGCCCGAGCTGTGGGCCGGTACGGATGCGGGCAAGGCCGCGCATCACTGCGTGGTGCCCAGCGCTGACGGCAAGCGCCGGCTGTCGCGTCGGGTGGACAACGACGAGACCGCTCTGCTCAAACTAATCGCCGATGTGCTGGAGTTGAGCCAGGGCGACCCGGTGACCTGGGCGATCGACCTCAACGCCGGCGGAGCCGCGCTGATGATCGCTCTGCTGACCGACAACGGCCAGCAGGTGCTCTACATCCCCGGCCGCACTGTCTACCACACCTCCGGCTCCTACCGGGGCGACGGCAAGAGCGACGCCAAGGACGCCTTCGGCATCGCCGACCAGGCCCGCATGCGCCGCGACCTGGAGCCGATCCACCGGGGCGACGACATCGCGGTGGACCTGCGCATCCTCACCTCGCGCCGCCTGGACCTCGCGGCCGACCGCACCCGGGCGATCAACCGGCTGCGGGCCCAGATGCTGGAGTACTTCCCCGCCCTGGAACGCGCCTTCGGCTACAAGACGTCCAAGGCGGCCCTGGTGCTGCTGACCCAGTACCAGACCCCGGCCGCCCTTCGGCGGATCGGCAGGAACCGGCTCGCGGCCTGGCTGAAGAACCGCAAGGTCCGCAACTACCAGCTCGTCGCGTCCACCGCGGTGGAGGCCGCCGAGGCCCAGCACACAACCGTCACCGGGGAGAAGCTGGCCGCCGCCATGGTGGCCAAGCTCGCGAGGGAGGTGATGGCCCACGATGAGGAGATCGCCGAGACCGACGCCCTGATCGAGGGCCGGTTTCGCGACCACCCGCACGCCGAGGTGATCCTGAGCATGCCCGGCATCGGTCCCGTCCTGGGCGCCGAGTTCATCGCCCACACCGGCGGAGACCTGAGCATCTTCGCCAGCGCCGACCGCCTCGCGGGCGTCGCCGGCCTGGCCCCGGTCCCGAAGGACTCCGGACGCATCAGCGGCAACATGCGCCGCCCACGGCGCTACTGCCGACGCCTGCTGCGGGTCTTCTACATGTCCGCCATGGTCGCCGCCCGTTCCTGTCCGGTCTCCAGCGCCTTCTACGAACGCAAGAGAGCAGAGGGCAAAGGCCACAAGCAAGCGATCGCCGCCCTGGCACGACGCCGCCTGAACGTCCTGTGGGCCCTCATACGTGACGGTCGGCCCTTCGAGCTCACGGCGCCGCAGACCCCCGTCGTGCTGGGCTGACACGCTCACAGTGAGTCACCATCACGGGTTGACAACTCCATTGGGAATCCTTTCGGCAGAACATCGTCCAGCGCGATGTCATCCGGGTGGGTACGCCCGGATATCAGGGCGTCGTACAGGGCTTCCAGGGCCTGCTGCTTGGCCTGGCGGACCTCCTCCGGGGCGATGTCCCGTGCCAGGAAGAGGGCGGTCAGGGCACTGCTGGTGCCAGAGCCTTCGTGCACGCCGAGCTTCGGCCGGTTGACGGTGGCCTCGGGCAGCAGATCGGCCGTCGCGCGCCGCAGCACCCACTTGTCGATCCCGTCGCGACGCTTGAGGCCGGCTTCCAGCGTGACCAGCGTGTCGAGCACCTCGCGGTCCCAAAACGGGTGGCTGGACCAGTGCCCGGCCACGGCCGCGAGGGTGGGGCTCATCTCGTTCAGCCCGTCGAAGGTGGCCATGTCACGGGCGACCAGGTCGTCCAGCTCCGGCAACCGCTCGGCGTGGCGGTGCATGCCACCCAGCGGGATGTCCGCGCCGTAGCCGGTGAGGATCCGGCGTGGTGGACCGTCCAGGCGGCGGTAAAGCGCGACGAGCGGCAGCAGGTACTCGATGATGTCCGGGTCGGAGACCTCGGCCGCCCAGACAGCCCACGGGAGGTCGGCCAGCAGGTCCTGCGTGGTCAGGGTGAGCTCGGTGTGCCGCAGACCGGGGTGGAGCCCGCCCAGGTGCTCGACGACCAGCCGCGCCGCGGGGAACTCGTCGCTCAGGTCGGTGCCCATGGAGACCGTGCTCAGCCCCAGACCCGCACCGGCCGCGAGGGCGGCGACAGAGCTGGAGTCGATGCCGCCGGACAGCACGATCGTCGGCGTGCCGGTGCCCGGCAGCCGGGTGCGGACGGCCTGTTCCAGTACCTGCCGGGTCCGCGCGATGGCCTGTTCCGGCAGCGGCAGGTGGCGGGCCGGTGAGGGCTGCCAAGTACGGAAGGCGCGGGCCGCACCGGTCTCCAGGGCGAGCACCGCCACGGTACCGGCCGGGAGCTGCCGCACCCTGTCGCTGCCCCGCACAGGGAGCAGGCCGCCGGGCAGGCCGCGCACGCCTTCCGGGCGGCCGTCGTCGGCCGTTAGCAGGGTCTTCGCCTCCGTGCTCAGGAGGACCGCCGTCGCGGTGCGCCGGAGGTAGAGCGGCACGCCGCCAGCGTGGTCGGTGGCGGCCAGGAGGACGGGACCGTCGCACAGCACGGCGGCGAAGCGGCCGTTGAGCATCCGGAAGGCGTGCTCACCGTAGCGGGCGTAGGCCTCGGCCAGCAGCTGGGCGTCGGTCACCTCGGGAGTGCCCGGCTCGTGCCCGGTGGCCCGGGCCAGCTCCTGGCGGTTGTAGAGCTCGCCCGCCAAGAGCACGGACACGTCGCCGTGGCGAGCTGACGCCGCGTCAGTCGGATGCTTCTCCAGGGTGAGCATCCAGCCGGCCCAGGTGTGCCTGGCCCCCCGGTGGTGCACGGGCTGCAGTTGCCCCTTGGCGGCGAACAGCGGTTCACGGAGCTCCGGCAGCTCCTTGGGAGCGGCCGCCGCGGCGACCACGAAGGCCGCCGCAGCAGGTGTCACCGGACTGTGCATCAGATGCTCAGCGCTCCAAAGCCGCCAGGCTGGAAGTCGTACGCGATCGGCACCTCGATCAGGAACGGCCGTCCGAGCTCCGCGCCCTTGCGGAGCGCGGCGAGCAGGTCCTCGCGGCTGCCGGCCCGGGTGGCCTCCACCCCGTTGGCCTGGGCGAGCGCGACGAAGTCCACGCTGCTGAAACGGATGGCGGAGTCGTGCGAACGGTGGTGCCCCATGTTCTGGTAGAGCTCGATCAGGCCGTTGGTGTCGTTGTTGACCACGACAATGACCAGCGGCAGGTTGAGCCTGGCGATAGTCTCCAGATCGGCGCTGTTGGAATGGAACCCGCCGTCGCCCGCGATGAGGAAGGTGGGCTCGCCCGGACGGGCCAGCTGCGCGCCCATGGCGGCTGGCAGGCCGTAACCGAAACTGGAGCATCCGGCCGAGGTGAGGAATCCGTAGGGCTGGTCCGCGCGGGCGAACAGCACTCCGTAGTGGCGGAAGAAGCCGATGTCGCTGACGACGGTGCCGCGGCCGGGACCGGCGACCTGCTCCAGGACGGTGTTCATCGAGTCGATGACCTGGTGGACGCGCATGCCGTCCTGGTACTCCGCCGGGTCGGCCAGAAACTCGGCGATCCGGGCCCGCAGACCCGAGATGTCGTGGGGCGTCCGTGGCTCGACGGCCGCGGTGGCGGCGTCCAGGGCGGTGGCGAACGCCGCCACGTCGGTGACGACGTCCACCGACGGTCGGTAGACGCGCGGGACCGGGTTGGTGGTCGGGGCTATCCGCACCACGGTCTTGTCGACGCCCCGGGTCCACATGGAGGGGCGCAGGTCCTCGGCGTAGTCGTAGCCGACGGTGAGGATGACATCGGCGGGGCCGAAGAGCTCGTCCAGCGCGGGGTAGTCGAGGATGCCATCCATGTAGCCCGTGACGGCACCGTAGTTGAGCGGGTGGGCGTGCGGCATGACGCCCTTGGCGATGTAAGTGGTGATGACGGGGATGCGCAGCCGCTCGGCCAGGGCACGGAGCTGCTCGACAGCGCCCGAGCGGATTGTGGAGGCGCCGACCACCAGGACCGGATGCTCGGCCCCGGCGATCAACTCTGCGACCTTCGGCACCTGATCCTGCCACCCGGCGTCCACGGTGGCGACGGGCTTACCTAAGCGGGGGGCTTCCGGCGCCGGCGGGGCGTCCTCCGGGAGCGGCGCACCAAGCAGGTCGACGGGCAGGCTGATGAATCCCGGGCCGACCGGCTCGGTCATGGCGGCGGTGACGGCGGAGTCCACCAGGTCGGTGATCTCGTCGGGACGCTCCAACTGCCGTGCGTACTTGGTCATGGGCGTTATGACGGCAACGGAGTCCAGGCACTGGTGGGTGTCGCCCGGGAAGATGTCGTAGGACTCCGACTGGGCGGCGAGCGCAATTACGGGGCTGCGGTCCAACAGCGAAGTCGCCACTCCGGTGGACAGGTTGGTCATGCCGGGGCCGAGGGTGGCGAAGCAGGCCTGCGGCTGGCCGGTGAGCCGGGCGAGCACGTCGGCGGCGACTCCGGCGGTGAACTCGTGCCGGGTGAGGACGAAGTCGATGCCGTCGACCTCGTCGAACAGGATGGATGCGGCTTCGCGGCCGACGACGCCGAAGACGTGCCGCACGCCGTGGGCGTGCAGGCGCTCCAACAGAGCGACAGCGGCCGTTCGACTTCCGGCAGGAATAGCGGAGACTCGCGACACCAAAAGACCCTTTCTTCTCGTGCGCAGCGGTACGGCCCCCTGGCGAATTGGATTCCCGGGATGCTTGTCGTGCGCACCAGGGGCATGCCGAGCGCATGCCGCGGAAATGTACGGAATTAAAAAGGCCACACAAAGGAGCTGGTGGGCCAGGGGCGATATGGGACCACCTTGGCGCGCCGGTGCAACCGGGCTCAACTGCCTGGGTTCGATGCCGTGCTGACCATGCCCCCTCCCAGCGCGAACACGAGCTGATCACCAGTCACCATGATCACCATAAGGCAAAGGTATGCATCGCCAGGAGTGATCTGCATCACTCAATCGATACCGACATTCGGACACAATGGCTTATATCAACTATTTTTGTGCGAGACTTTGCAGCTGCGGCGGCATGATCTGTACACTCCGATGTATCTCTATGCGGTCCTGAGCGAGAAAGTGTCACGACTATGGGTCAGATCTCTCCTGCCGGATTCCGGAGCATCTCCACGAATATCGGCGTGAAAGACGGGGTCGAAGACTTCACGGTGGTCCTCTCTGCCGTCCCGGCGACCAGCTCGGCGGTATTCACGCGGTCGCGCTTCGCGGGCCCGAGCGTACGGCTCAGCCGGAGTGTGGCCGACGCCCGGGGGATTGTGGTCGTGTCCGGCAATGCCAATGTCGCCACGCCGCAGGGCTTGGAGCACGCCACTCTGCTGCGGGAGCTCGTGGCCGAGCGGGCCGGTGTCCCCGCCGAGGAACTGATCGTCGCCTCCACCGGCGTGATCGGGCGCCCTTACCCCATCGAGCGCATGCAGGAGGGCCTGCGTACCCTCGACTGGCCGTTGCCGGAGGCGGACTTCGCGGCCGCGGCCCGGGGCATCATGACCACCGACACCCGCTCGAAGCTGCACACGACCCGTTGCGGCGACGCCACCGTGGTCGGCATCGCCAAGGGGGTCGGGATGATCGAGCCGAACATGGCGACCCTCCTCACCTTCTTCTTCACCGACGCCGCGGTGCCGCAGTCCGAACTGGACGCGATCTTCCGCCGCGTGGTCGACGTGACGTTCAATGCGCTGAGCATCGACACCGATACCTCGACCAGTGATACCGCTGCCGTCATCGCCAACGGCGCGGCTGGCCCCGTTGACCTAGCGGCCTTCGAACAGGCCCTACAAAGCTGTGCGCTGGCGCTGGTCAAGGACATCGCCTCGGACGGTGAGGGCGCCACTAAGACGATCACCGTGGAGGTGACCGGCGCTCGTGACGCGGCTCAGGCCAAGCGCGTCGGCAAGGCGATCGTCAACTCACCGCTGGTCAAGACCGCCATTCACGGTGCCGATCCGAACTGGGGCCGGATCGCGATGGCGATTGGCAAGCTTCACGAGGAGACCGACATCCACCCCGAGGCGGTCCGGATCGCTTTCGGTGACAAGCAGCTCTACCCGGCCGAACAAGCCGCCACCCTGTTGGCGGACGCCGCCCGATGCCTGACGGACAATCAGGTCACACTGCGGGTCGATCTCGGGATCGCAGAAGGCGAGTTCACGGTGTACGGCTGTGACTTGACCGAGGGCTACGTCAAGCTGAACGCGGACTACACCACCTGAACGGCCGCCACCTCACCGGATCCGAAGGCCGCCACCGCGCGGCTGGTGTGGGACGGGCTGGCGAACTTCTTCCACCCCGAGCGCATCTCCTACTACGCGATGTCCGCCATCGGTTTCCGGCTGAATCCGCAGCACGTTTTCGACTACCGCAACTACGCCAACGAGGAGTTCATCGAGTAGCCGAGGGGGATCTCACCCCTCGGCCCTCACAGAACCGTGCGTAAAAGTCTCCCGTTACACGGCTCTTGTCGTTCTGATCATCAGATCTCGCAGGCGGCGGTGGTGAGGCGCCAGTGTGCGAACATCCGCGGGTACCGCTGTGCGATCTCCACGAGCTTCGCGTGGGCCTTCCGGCGGCTTGCGAGCCGCTTGTACTTCTTGCGGATCCAGCGCACCAGGTAGGCGTTGATGCGCATCACGAAGGGGATCAGCTCCCACGGCCGGAAACGTCCGTAGTAGTTGATCCACCCCCCGACCACACGGTTGATGGTGCGGGCGAGGTCTCCGAAGGAGGTGCCGCTACGCAGGTGCAGTTGCCAGGAACGCACCTCGCGACCGATCCGGGTCAGGGCCTGTCTGCTGATGGCCGGCTCGAACGACAGGAACTGCTTGCCGTGCCGATTCCGGTTCTTCCTGGGGCGGAACGTGTACCCGAGGAACGTGAACGACGTGTGCTCGTAGGAGCCACGCCGGTACGAGTCCCTGCAGTAGACGGAGGTTTCCCCCTGGTCGTGGACACCCTGGACACTGGAACTATGAAGTTCCAGAGATCAGGAGTTCCCGTTGGGGACCTACAAGTACTCGGA
>NZ_JBHJUW010000218.1:0-10134 GCF_042268205.1 Streptomyces sp. NPDC056160 | reverse complement strand
GCGGAGGCCTGCGCGGAGGCGGTCGCCGCGCTGTCGGCGGCCGCGGCGGCCGAGCGCGCCTTGGCGGCGGCGTTGCGCGCGGCGACGGCCGCGTCCTTGGCGGCGGCGGTCTTCGACGCGTCCTTGGACGCGGCGATGGCGGCGTTGTAGGCGCGCGAGGCGGCCCCGCCCGCGGAGGCGGCGGCCTGGGAGGCGGCGGTCGCCGCGTAGGAGGCGCGGCGCGAGGCGGTGATGGCGACCCCGGAGGCGTTGATCGCGGTGCGGGCCGCGTCGGCGGCGCCCTGCGCGGCACTGGCCGCCTTGCGCGCGGCGGCGGCGGACCTTTGGACGTCGTCCTTGGCCTTGTCGGCCTCGGCCGCCGCCACCTGGGCCGCTTCCTTGGCCTTCTCGGCGGCGGTCTGGGCGCGGGCCGAGGCTTCGACCGCGGCGTCCGTCTTCTGCTGGGCGATCCTGCCCTCGCGTTCGACGACGGCGACCAGCGCCTCGATGGTGGCGCTCTCCTGGTCGCGGGCGCGCGCGATGTGCTGCCCGGTGTCCAGGTACCACTGGATGTCGTCGGCGGTTCCGCTGAGGGCCCGGTTGGCGTACGTCGTCTCCTCGGGTCCGGCGTGCGCCAGGCTCTCGGTGATCTCGACCCGCATGTCCTCCAGCCGCGCGTCGTACTGGCCGGTGAGCAGGAAGTGCTCCAGGGCGTCGTCGCCGCCGTCGGCGAGGGCCGCGGTGGCCTCCCGCTTCACGGCCTGGGCGCCGGCGTTCATGACGGTCAGCGTGGCCACGCGCAGGTCGTCGGAGACGGCCGGGGCGTAGCCCTTCTCCACGAACTCCGTGATCGCCGAGTCCCCGCCGGAGAGCGCGGCGCTCGCGGCGGCGCGGACGCCCTGGCCGCCGTTGGCGAGGTAGCTGAACACCGCCACGCGGTTGTCCTCCGCCGAGGCGACGGGCAGGCTCGCGGTGAGGAAGGTGGTGATGTCGGCGTCGGTCCCGCTCAGCGCGTACTCCGCCGCCGCCCGTACGGCCCTGCCGCCCAGCACCCAGGCCCGTACGGCCTTGGCGCGGTCGGTGTCGGGCAGGCCCAGGGGGTCGGGGGCGCCACTCCCGTCGGCGGCCCTGGCCAGGGGTGTCAGCGCCTGCGGCAGGGCTGTCACGGCTGTCGCGACGGCGAGCGCCCCCACGAATCTGCGTCGGCTCCAGAACGTAGTCTGCATGTCCTCTTCCACCCATTGGCCCGGCCGGTGGCCGGGCTGTCCGCCGGAGGGGGGAAGGTGTCACGTCCTGCGCTGCCGTCGGGAGCACGTTCCCGGGTACCGCCGGCGCAGCACCGCTGTGGACCCCCCGCCCCTACATCGCCCTACAGCAGACCAGAAGTTGACTGCCACTGCCAAGAATTGTGAAGTAACCGTCAGGAAAAGACAGCGACTTGCAAAGTGCGAGGGGACGGGATACCGGTGTCCGGCGGGGCCGGGGAGGGCCCGCTGAGGGCCCGCCGGCAAGGCGGCAGGCCCTCCGTCCCTCCGTCCGCGGGCAGGAGGCGAGGGGCGGGCCAGGCGCAGCAAGCGCGTCCCGCATGGCCGTCGAGCCGCCCGACCCGCCCGGCCCGCGCACCGCGCTGGAAGCAGCCCCCGCCCCGCCGGGGCCGCCCGGCTGCTGAAGTCGGACTACCGGAGCCTTTACGCAAGCCATTTGCGATTCTTGCGCTACTCTTGCGTGTATGACGCGACGACTTGCGGAAGTGGCAAAGAAGGTCGGGGTCAGCGAGGCCACGGTCAGCCGGGTGCTCAACGGCAAGCCCGGGGTCTCCGAAGCCACCCGGCAGGCGGTCCTGTCCGCGTTGGACGTGCTCGGCTACGAGCGCCCCACGCAACTGCGCGGCGAACGCGCCCGGCTGGTCGGCCTGGTCCTGCCCGAGCTGCAGAACCCGATCTTCCCGGCCTTCGCCGAGGTCATCGGCGGCGCCCTGGCCCAGCTGGGCCTCACCCCCGTGCTGTGCACCCAGACCAAGGGCGGGGTCTCCGAGGCGGACTACGTCGAGCTGCTGCTGCAACAGCAGGTCTCCGGCGTGGTCTTCGCCGGCGGGCTCTACGCCCAGTCGGACGCGCCCCACGACCACTACCGGCTGCTGGCCGACCGCAACATCCCCGTCGTGCTGGTCAACGCGGGCATCGAGCACCTCGGTTTCCCGGCGGTCTCCTGCGACGACGCGGTGGCCGTGGAACAGGCCTGGCGCCACCTGGTCTCCCTCGGGCACGAGCGGATCGGCCTCGTCCTCGGGCCCGGCGACCACGTGCCCTCCGCCCGCAAACTGGCCGCGGCCCGCGCGCTCGGCGCGGACCTGCCCGACGAGTTCGTCGCCCGCGCCATCTTCTCCATCGAGGGCGGCCACGCCGCGGCGGCCAAGCTCATCGACCGCGGTGTCACCGGGTTCATCTGCGCCAGCGACCCGCTCGCCCTCGGCGTCGTACGGGCCGCCCGCCGCCGCGGACTCGACGTCCCCTCCCGGATCTCCGTCGTGGGCTACGACGACTCCGCGCTGATGAACTGCACCGAGCCGCCTCTGACCACCGTCCGCCAGCCCATCGAGTCCATGGGCAAGGCCGCCGTGGAACTGCTCAACGCCCAGATCGCGGGCAGTGCCGTACCGGCCGACGAGCTTTTGTTCGAACCGGAACTGGTGGTCCGCGGGTCCACCGCCCAGGCGCCCCGCGCGTGACGGACCCGGCGAACACCGCCGCCTCCGTCCCGCGGAACCGATGTGCTGTCAAATAATTTCAGATTCTGCGCGACATCTTGCGAAGAGCTGTCCCCGGTGCTTGAGTGTGCGACGCCCACCGCTCCTGTCCAGAGGGGTCCACCGATGAGAAGCACCGGGTTCCGCCACGCCGTCGCCGCGATCGGCGTCTGCTCCCTTGCCCTGGCCGTGACGTCGTGCGGTTCCGGCGACGACGCGTCCGCGAACGGCAAGACCCGCATCACGGTCAACTGCGAGCCGCCCAAGAGCGCCAGGACCGACCGGACGTTCTTCGACGAGGACGTGGCGTCCTTCGAGAAGCAGCACCAGGACATCGACGTCGTCACGCACGACGCGTTCCCCTGCGAGGACCCCAAGACGTTCGACGCGAAACTGGCCGGCGGTCAGATGGAGGACGTCTTCTACACCTACTTCACCGACGTCGAGCACGTCGTCTCCACCGGCCAGGCCGCCGACCTCACCCCGTACGTCAAGGAACTGAAGAGCTACGGCACGCTCCAGAAGCAGCTGCGGGACATCTACACCGTCGACGGCAAGATCTACGGCATCCCGCGCACCGGCTACTCGATGGGCCTGATCTACAACAGGAAGCTCTTCCAGAAGGCCGGACTCGACCCCGACAAGCCGCCGACGACCTGGGAAGAGGTCCGAGCCGACGCCAGGAAGATCGCCGCGCTCGGCGGCGGAACCGTCGGCTACGCCGACTACAGCGCCCAGAACCAGGGCGGCTGGCACTTCACCGCCGAGCTGTACTCCCAGGGCGGCGACGTCGTCAGCGCCGACGGAAAGAAGGCGAACGTCGACACCCCCGAGGGCCGTGCCGTGCTGCAGAACCTGCACGACATGCGCTGGAGCGACGACTCCATGGGCAGCAAGCAGCTCCTCGTCATCAACGACGCCCAGCAGATGATGGGCTCCGGCAAGCTCGGCATGTACCTCGCCGCCCCCGACAACATCCCGATCCTGGTCAAGGAGAAGGGCGGCAACTACAAGGACCTCGCCCTCGCGCCCATGCCCGGCGGCAAGGGAACGCTCGTCGGCGGCGACGGATACATGTTCAACAAGAAGGACACGCCCGCCCAGATCCGGGCCGGCCTGAAGTGGCTCGACCACATGTTCCTCACCCCCGGCAAGGGCTTCCTCGGCGACTACGCCCGCGCCAAGAAGAACAACGCACCCGTCGGCCTGCCCGAACCCCGTCTGTTCACCGGCGCCGCCGACGCCACCGATCAGCAGGTCAAGAAGGCCAACGCCAACGTGCCCGTGGAGAATTACCAGTCCTTCCTGGACGGCAACCAGAGTCTGAAGCTGAAGGTGGAGCCGTCCCACGCGCAGCAGATCTACTCCGTCCTGGACGGCGTGGTCTCCGCCGTCCTCACCAAGAAGGACGCCGACGTCGACCAGCTGCTCAAGGACGCCTCCGGCAAGATCGACGGCATCCTGGCACGGAGCTGACCCGCCATGACCAAGACGGCCGAGCGGCGGCCCGCCCAGGCGATCGCGGTCCGCCCGCCACCGGCGCCGCCCCACGCGGGGGAGCGCAGGCGGCGCCGCCTCGTCGAACAGGCCCGCGCCTACGCCTTCCTCCTCGGCGGCCTGATCTGCTTCGCCCTGTTCTCCTGGTACCCGGCGATCCGCGCGGTCGTGATCGCCTTCCAGAAGTACACCCCGGGCCAGGCCCCCCGATGGGTCGGCACCGCCAACTTCACCCACGTCCTGCACGACCCCGAGTTCGGCGCCGCCTGGCGCAACACTCTCACCTTCACCGCGCTCGCCCTGCTGATCGGCTTCGCGGTCCCGTTCGTCCTGGCCCTCGTCCTCAACGAACTCAGGCACGCCAAGGCCTTCTTCCGCGTCGTCGTCTACCTGCCGGTGATGATCCCGCCCGTGGTCAGCGCCCTGCTGTGGAAGTGGTTCTACGACCCCGGCGCCGGCCTCGCCAACGAGGCGCTGCGCGCCCTGCACCTGCCCACCTCGAACTGGACCAACGGCGCCGACACCGCCCTGGTCTCCCTGGTCCTCGTCGCCACCTGGGCCAACCTGGGCGGCACCGTCCTGATCTACCTGGCCGCCCTGCAGTCCATCCCCGGCGAACTGTACGAGGCCGCCGAACTGGACGGCGCGAACCTGCTCCAGCGCGTCCGGCACGTGACCGTCCCGCAGACCCGCTTCGTGATCCTGATGCTGATGCTGCTCCAGATCATCGCGACCATGCAGGTCTTCACCGAACCGTTCGTGATCACCGGCGGCGGCCCCGAGAGCGCCACGGTCACCGTCCTCTACCTCATCTACAAATACGCCTTCCTCTACAACGACTTCGGCGGCGCCTGCGCGCTCAGCGTCATGCTGCTCGTACTGCTCGCCCTGTTCTCCGCCGGCTACCTGAGGCTGACCCGCTCCGGCTCCGGACAGGAGGACGCATGAGCAGCACCCGTACCCTCGTCTCCCCGGCGACCCTGGCCCGCCCGCGCGGCAAGGCCCTCTACTGGACCGTCTTCACCGGCGTGGTGCTGCTGTTCACGCTCGCCTTCCTCTTCCCCGTCTACTGGATGGTGACCGGCGCCCTGAAGTCGCCGGACGAGGTGACGCGGACCCCGCCCACCCTCGTGCCGGCCCACTGGCACCTGAGCGCCTACACCGACGCCTGGGACCTGATGCAGCTGCCGCAGCACCTGTGGAACACCTTCGTCCAGGCGGCCGGCGCCTGGGCCTGCCAGCTGGTGTTCTGCACGGCCGCCGCCTACGCCCTGTCCCGGCTGAGACCCGCCTTCGGCAAGGTGATCCTCGGCGGCATCCTCGCCACCCTCATGGTGCCCGCCCAGGCCCTGGTCGTACCGAAGTACCTGACCGTCGCCGACCTGCCGCTGATCCACACCAGCCTGCTCAACGACCCCCTCGCCATCTGGCTCCCGGCCGCCGCCAACGCCTTCAACCTGTATCTGCTCAAGCGGTTCTTCGACCAGATACCGCGCGACGTGCTGGAGGCCGCCGAGATCGACGGCGCCGGAAAGCTGCGCACCCTGTGGTCCATCGTGCTGCCCATGTCGCGGCCGGTGCTCGGCGTGGTGTCGATCTTCGCGCTCGTCGCGGTCTGGCAGGACTTCCTGTGGCCGCTGATGGTCTTCTCCGACACGGACAAACAGCCCATCAGCGTGGCCCTGGTCCAGCTGTCGCAGAACATCCAGCTGACCGTGCTCGTCGCCGCGATGGTGATCGCCAGCATCCCGATGGTCGCGCTCTTCCTCGTCTTCCAGCGGCACATCATCGCCGGGATCAGCGCGGGCAGCACCAAGGGCTGACACCGCCCGCCCCACCCTCTCCACCGACCCAGAAAGGCACGCACCGTGGGACAGCCCACCCCTGCCCGAAACGGCCGCGGCGACGACGCCTGGTGGCGCTCCGCCGTGATCTACCAGGTGTACGTCCGCAGCTTCGCCGACGGGGACGGCGACGGCACCGGCGACCTCGCCGGCGTCCGAGCCCGCCTGCCCTACCTCGCCGAACTCGGCGTGGACGCCCTGTGGTTCAACCCCTGGTACCTGTCCCCGATGAAGGACGGCGGCTACGACGTCGCCGACTACCGGGCGATCGACCCCGCCTTCGGCACCCTGGCCGAGGCGGAGAAACTCATCGCCGAGGCGCGGGAACTGGGCATCCGCACCATCGTCGACATCGTGCCCAACCACGTCTCCGACCAGCACCCCTGGTTCCGGGCCGCACTGGCCGGCGGCGCCGAGCGCGACCTCTTCCACTTCCGGCCCGGACGCGGCCCCGACGGCGAACTCCCGCCCAACGACTGGACGTCCGAGTTCGGCGGCCCGGCCTGGACCCGGCTGCCCGACGGCGCCTGGTACCTCCACCTGTTCGCGCCCGAGCAGCCCGACCTCAACTGGGCGCACCCGGCCGTGCGCCAGGAACACGAGGACATCCTGCGGTTCTGGTTCGAGCGGGGCGTCGCGGGCGTCCGCATCGACTCCGCCGCCCTGCCGGCCAAGGACCCCCGCCTGCCCGACCTCGCCGCGGGCCGCGACCCGCACCCGTACGTCGACCGCGACGAACTCCACGACATCTACCGCTCCTGGCGCCGCGTCGCCGACGAGTACGACGGCGTCTTCGTCGGCGAGGTGTGGCTCCCGGACAGCGAGCGCTTCGCCCGCTACCTGCGCCCCGACGAACTGCACAGCGCCTTCAACTTCTCCTTCATGTCCTGCCCCTGGGACGCCGCCCGGCTGCGCAGGTCCATCGACGAGACCCTGGCCGAGCACGCACCCGTGGGCGCCCCCGCCACCTGGGTGCTGTGCAACCACGACATCACCCGCACCGTCACCCGCTACGGCCGCGCCGACACCGGCTTCGACTTCGCCACCAAGGCCTTCGGCACCCCCACCGACCTCGCCCTGGGCACCCGGCGCGCCCGCGCGGCGGCCCTGCTCTCGCTGGCCCTGCCCGGCGCCGTCTACGTCTACCAGGGCGAGGAGCTGGGACTGCCCGAGGCGGACATCCCCCTGGACCGCATCGAGGACCCGATGCACTTCCGCTCCGGCGGCACCGACCCGGGCCGCGACGGCTGCCGCGTCCCGCTGCCCTGGTCGGCGAACGCGCCCCACGCCGGGTTCGGGACCGAGGCCGGCCGGGAACCGTGGCTGCCGCAGCCGGCCGGCTGGGCGGCCCACGCCGTCGACCTCCAGCAGCGCGACCCCGCCTCCATGCTCGCCCTGTACCGGGAGGCGATCCGGCTGCGCCCGGTCTTCGGCGACGCGGCCCTGACCTGGCTGGACGCCCCCGACGGCGTCCTCGCCTTCACCCGCGCCGAGGGGGTGACCTGCGTGGTCAACCTCTCCGCCGACCCGGCCGAACTCCCCGCCCACACCCGACCCCTGCTGGCCAGCGGCCCCCTGGACGAGGCCGGCCGCCTCCCGCAGGACACGGCGGTCTGGCTGCGCGCCTGAGCCCGCGCAGTACCGGGGCCCCACGTCCGCGGCACGCGACCCAGGGCCCCGGCCGCCGATCCGCACAGCGCTATCCCCGCACCCCCACCACGAAGGGATCAGCCCATGCACGGCACCAGCACGCCCAGAACCGCCCGCCGCCTGCCGGCCGTGGCGACCACCGTCGCCCTCGCCGCCGGCATGCTCGTCACCCTCGGTGCGCCCGCGGCCCACGCCGCCGCGGGCGCCACCCTCCCCTTCACCTCCGTCGAGGCCGAGTCCGCCACCACCACCGGCACCAGGATCGGCCCCGACTACACCCAGGGCACCCTCGCCTCCGAGGCGTCGGGCCGCCAGGCCGTCCGGCTCACGGCCGGACAGCGCGTGGAGTTCACCGCGCCGCGCGCCGCCAACGCCCTGAACGTCGCCTACAACGTGCCCGACGGCCAGTCCGGCACCGTCTACGTCTACGTCAACGGCACCAGGCTCGCGAAGACCCTCGCCGTCACCTCCAAGTACTCCTACGTCGACACCGGCTGGATCGCCGGGACCAAGACCCACCACTTCTTCGACAACGCCCGCCTGCTGCTCGGGCAGAGCGTCCAGGCGGGTGACAAGATCGCGCTGGAGGCGACGAACGTCCAGGTCACCGTGGACGTCGCCGACTTCGAACAGGTGGCCGCGGCCGCCGGCCAGCCCGCCGGGTCGGTCTCCGTCGTCTCCAAGGGCGCCGACCCCACGGGTCAGGGCGACTCCACCCAGGCCTTCCGCGACGCCGTGAGCGCCGCGCAGGGCGGGGTGGTGTGGATCCCGCCGGGCGACTACCGGCTGACGTCCTCGCTCGGCGGCGTGCAGAACGTCACCCTCCAGGGCGCGGGCAGCTGGTACTCCGTGGTGCACAGCTCCAGCTTCATCAACCAGTCGAGCTCCACGGGCAAGGTCCACCTCAAGGACTTCGCGGTCATCGGCGAGGTCACCGAACGCAACGACGGCAGCCCCGACAACTTCGTCAACGGCTCGCTCGGACCGGACTCCACCGTCTCCGGCATGTGGGTCCAGCACCTCAAGTGCGGCCTGTGGCTGACCGGGAACAACGACAACCTCGTGGTCGAGGACAACCGCATCCTCGACACCACCGCCGACGGCCTCAACCTCAACGGCAACGCCAGGGGCGTGCGGGTCCGCGACAACTTCCTGCGCAACCAGGGCGACGACTCCCTCGCCATGTGGTCCCTGTACGCCCCCGACACGAACAGCAGCTTCGAGAACAACACCATCTCGCAGCCCAACCTCGCCAACGGCATCGCGATCTACGGCGGCACCGACATCACCGTGCGCGACAACCTGGTCTCCGACACCAACGCCCTCGGCAGCGGCATCGCGATCTCCAACCAGAAGTTCATGGACCCCTTCAACCCGCTGGCCGGCACGATCACGGTCACGGGGAACACCCTGGTGCGGGCGGGCGCCATGAACCCGAACTGGAACCACCCCATGGGCGCGCTGCGCGTCGACTCCTACGACAGCGCGATCAACGCGACCGTGAACATCACCGGCACCACCATCACCGACAGCCCCTACAGCGCCTTCGAGTTCGTCTCCGGCGGCGGCCACGGGTACCCGGTGAAGAACGTCACCGTGGACGGCGCCACGGTGCGCAACACCGGCACGGTCGTCGTCCAGGCGGAGGCCCAGGGCGCGGCGGCCTTCCGCGGCGTCACCGCGACCGGCGTGGGCTCCGCCGGTGTCTACAACTGCCCGTACCCGTCGGGCTCGGGCAGCTTCGCGCTCACCGACGGCGGCGGCAACTCCGGCTGGACCAGCACGTGGGAGGACTGCTCCACCTGGCCGCAGCCCGGCCAGGGCAACCCCGACCCCGACCCGAACCGCAACCTCGCCAAGGGCCGCCCGGCCACCGCCACCGGCTCCCAGGACGTCTACACGCCCGGCAAGGCGGTCGACGGCGACGCGAACAGCTACTGGGAGTCCACCAACAACGCCTTCCCGCAGTCCCTCACCGTCGACCTCGGGTCGAGTCAGGCCGTGCGCCGGCTGGTGCTGAAGCTCCCGCCGTCGGCGGCCTGGGGCGCCCGGACCCAGACCATCGCGGTCCTGGGCAGCACCGACGGCACGAACTACACGACCGTGGTGGGCGCCCAGGGCTACCGCTTCGACCCGGCGACGGGCAACACCGTCACCGTCGCCCTGCCGAACGGGACGAGCCTGCGCGGTCTGCGGCTGACGGTCTTGGCCAACACGGGCTGGCCGGCGGGCCAGTTCAGCGAAGTGGAGGCCTACGCGACCTCCTGAGCCGTCGTCCTCGCACCACGGCGCCGCCATCCGTTGCGGGCGTCGGCCGGCGGCCCCCCCGTCGGCGGGCCGCCCCCGCCGCCGGCACAGGGCCGTCGGCGGGGGCGGGGGAGAGGGGGCCGGGGAAGCACGGTCCGGCAGCAGCATGGC
>NZ_JBHJUW010000217.1:0-10227 GCF_042268205.1 Streptomyces sp. NPDC056160 | reverse complement strand
AGCGCGACTTCATCGCGCTGGTCGACGGCGTCCACCAGCTCGTCAAGCGCCGATCGTGCTGGTCCGGGACCGCCCCAACACCCACGTCTCCCACGTCATGGGTGAGCTGATCGCCGAGCGCGAGTGGCTGACGGTGTTCCTGCTGCCCGCGTACTCGCCCGACCTCAACCCGGTCGAATGGGTGGAGGCGCACGTCAAGCGCAGCCTGGCCAACCTCGCCGTGGTTGCCCTCGACCGGCTCGAGACCCTCGTCCGTAACCGGATCAAACGCCTCCAGTACCGGCCCGCCACCCTCGACGGCTTCATAGCCGGCACCGGCCAGGCGCTCGATGAACTCGCGTCACCTTGACGAGCCGAAGTCAGTACGACCTGTTCCGCCGATGGCAGCGGAACGGCACCTGGCACCGGGTACTCACCCAGCTCCAGTCCCTGGCCGACGCGAATGGCGCGATCACGTGGGACCTGAGCGTCGACTCCGCGGTATGCCGTGCCCATCAGCACGGGACCGGGGCCCGCAAGCGGGGTGACTCACAGAAGGAACCACCAGGCGGCATCTTCACCGAGCCTGGTGATCACGGGCCGGGACGCTCGCGCGGCGGGTTCACCACCAAACTGCCCCTGGCCGTCGAGCAGGGCCAAAAGCCCATGTCGATCGTGGTGACCACAGGGCACCGCGGGGACTCGCCGCAGTTCGGACCCGTCTTGGAGAAGATCCGCGTGCCCCGCATCGGGGCGGGGCGGCGACGTGTCCGTCCCCATCGGGTCCGCGCTGACAAGGCATACGCCTCCCGCAGAAACCGCGCCTACCTGCGCCACCGCGGAATCCGCGCCTACCTGCGCCGCCGCGGAATCCGCTGCACCACCCCCGACAAAGCCGACCAGGCGCGCCACCGCCTCAAGCGTGGATCGCGTGGCGGCCGGCCGCCGAAGTTCGACAAGGACGACTACACACAGCGGCACGCGGTCGAGTGCGGGATCAACCGCCTCAAGAGGCACCGCGCCGTCGCCACGCGATACGACAAGCTGGCGGTCCGCTACGAGGCGACCGTCCTCATCGCGGCCATCGACGAGTGGCTGTGATCAACACCTCCACAGACGTCCTACGCGACCCTGACCACGTACTTGCCCTGGACGCCGCCCGCCTCCAGCGCCCGGTGTGCCGCTGCTGTCTCCTCCAGGGGGAAGACCATGTCCACCGCAGGGCTCAGCTTGCCCTCGACCACATGGCGGGCGAGGTCGTCGAAGTCCGCCCGCGTGGGGTTGCCGCTGAAGAAACGCACCCGGCCGCGTCCGTGGACCGTGCTGGCCGCGAGGTAGCCGAGCGACGCAGCGGGCCGTTTCAGGTCGAAGGCGATGGTGACCATGCGCCCGCCCGGATTCAGTAGGCGCCGGAAGGCCCGCAGGTCGGTCCCCGCGGTGTCCACGACCACGTCGAAGCGGCCCAACTCCGCCGGCCGCACGGTCCGGTGGTCGACGGCCTTGTGCGCGCCGAGCCCGCGGACGAAGTCGAGGTTGGCTGCACGGGCCAGGGCCGTGACCTCGGCGCCGTACACCCGTCCGAGCTGGACGGCGGCATTGCCGACACCGCCCGCCGCGCCCCGGACGAGGAGTCGTTCGCCGGGGCGCAGCCCGGCTTTGTCCCGCAGCGCGGTGATGGCCGTGGTGGCCACCGGCAGAGCGGCAGCGTCCACCAGGTCGAGGCCGTCGGGGAGCCGGCCGACCCGCTCGACGGGTACGGTCACGTACTCGGCGGCGCTGCCGAACCCGGAGGTGCGGCCCAAGACCCCCCATACGCGGTCGCCGGCCGCCAACCGTGTGACTCCGGCCCCCAGTGCGGCGACCTCGCCGGTGAAGTCCAAGCCGACGCGCTTGGGGAATTTCCGGCCGCTCAGGAGGCGGAGACGGCCGGCACGGGCTGCCAGTTCGCCGCCGTTGACGCTGAATGCGCGCACCTTCACAAGGACCTCCCCGGGGGCCGGCTCAGGACGTGGCACGCGGCCCGTGTAGAGCACATCGGGGCCGCCGTAGCGGTCGTAGAGCACTGCCTTCATCATGCGGTCGTTCATCGTTCTGCCTTTGCCGCCGGGGGCCGTACAGGGATCTGGCATCGACCGTAAACTCTCAAGTGGACGCAATCGTCCGCTTGGACCGGAAGCGAGAGACAGTGATGGCGGAATCCTCTCGGATCACAACCCGGGACGGGGTGCGGGCGGACGCCCGGCGCAACCGGGAGCGGGTCCTCGTCGCCGCCCGTGCGGTCTTTGCGGAGCACGGGATCGACGCCCCGATGGCGACCGTGGCCCGACGGGCCGGGGTCGGCGTGGCGACGCTGTACCGGCATTTCCCGACCCGGGACGCCCTGGTGAGAGGCGCGTTCGCGCAGCAGATGGAGACCTGCGCGCGGGCGCTCACCGAGGCTCTGGCCGCCCCTGACCCGTGGCAAGGCTTCCAGCAGCTGGTCGAGACGGTCTGCGCTCTGCAACGGGAGGAACGCGGGTTCCCGGCCGCGTTCGTCGCGGCCTTCCCGGAAACCGCGTCGGAACACGCGCGGTCCCGGCAACGAGCTGAGCGGGACTTCGCGACTCTGGTACGCAGGGCCCAGGCGTCTGGCGCGCTGCGGGCCGATTTTCACCCTTCCGACCTCGCCGTGGTCCTGTTGGCGCACTGCGGTCTGGTGACCGCTCTACCGGATGACGGTGCAGCGTCCCGGCGCCTGGTGGCCTATCTGCTCCAGTCGTTCCGCACCGACCCGGCCAACAAACCGCTGCCGCCGCCGACTGCGCTGACACTGCGCAGCCTCCCGATGGCAACTGACGGTCCCCAGGGGCAGCGGTCCCCCAGAGCCTGACATGAAACGGTACCTGCCGCAGGGCACGTCCAGTCCGACAACTCCACTTTCGCAACAGTGAACCGCTCCGGGCCTGATGGAGGCTCGATTCCCTGAGAGGATCGAGTCATGGCCCGCCCGTCCCCTTACCCTGCCGAGCTTCGTGAGCGTGCGGTGCGCCTGGTCGCGGAGAGGCTCGCCCCAACTACCCAACTGAATGCGCCGCGATGAAGGCGGTCGCCGCGAAGCTGGGCATCGGTTCCGCCGAGACGGTGCGGACGTGGGTCCGCCAGGCCGAGGTCGACACCGGCCGGCGGCCCGGCGTCACGTCCGAGGAGGCCGCGGAGAGCAAGCGGCTGCGGGCCGAGAACTCCGAGTTGCGCCGGGCCAACGAGACCCTCGAGGCGGCCCCGGCTTTCTTCGCGGCCGAGCTCGACCGGCCGTCGAAGCGCTCGTAGCGTTCATCGACGCCCACCGGCAGGTGTTCGGGGTCGAGCCGATCTGCAAAGTCCTGACCAGCCACGGACTGAAGATCGCCACGAGCACCTACTACGCCGCCAAGAACCGCACTCCCAGTGCACGGTCGGTTCTCGACGCGGGGCTGAAGACGCAGATCAGCCGCGTCCACGCCGACAACTCCGGCGTCTACGGAGTGCGAAAGGTCTGGAGGTAACTGCACCGCGAGGGTATGTCCGTGGCCCGCTGCAGGGTCGCCCGACTGATGCGCGACCTCGGCCTTGAGGGTGTCCGACGCGGGAAGAAGAGCGCCCTCGAAACCCCTGGTCGCGGCAGGCACCGATGCCGCTGCCTTCACCGACTGCGCGTCGATGACGGCGGCCGTCGGCTCCGCATCCCGGCCCGCAACCGTGCGGACCCGGCCGCGCAGCCGGTCGTGGGACTCGACGGTCAGGCCTTGTCGCGCCAGCGCCGGAAGAAGGCGTGGACGCGGTCCCACGCGGGGAAGTCCGCCGGCATCGCCCGCCAGGTGATGCCGCCTGCGACCAGGTAGCGCACCGCGTCCACCATCTGCCGGTGGCAACAGCTCTCCGGCAGGCCGCCGCGGCCCTCCAGCCAGCCGGGAACCGGCGTCGCATCGCGTACGACCGCCCACTCTCCTTCGCTCATGTCCGACGGACACTTGGAGCGCCTGTGCGGCCGGTGCGCGGCGTTCCCGAACCGGTGAGCGAGACAATCACACGACAGGGATGCCGAGTCTGGACGCCAGCGGCGTCGGCACGGAAGACTGCAGCACCAGAGGCGTCCTGTTGCCCGTTTGGCTTCGACACCCTCGAGCTGTGCGGGAGGCCCCGCCTTCATGCCCCATCGGCCACGAGATCACCCCGACGGAGTCGACGACCTCGAACTCACGCTCACCGAGATCGAGAGAGCAACGGCTTCTTACGTCCAGGCGGGGCGCATTCGCCTCAATGCTTACGTACCTCTTCAGCCTCTTCGCGGGAACGAGCCGCGGCCGTGTGGTTGCCGGACAGGGCGTATGCCTCGGCGAGGGTGTCCAGGCCGACGGCCAGCCACCTGCTGGAACCGATCTGTCTCCAGAGCCGGACGGCGGCTTCGGCGCGCCTGCGGGCCGGTCCCGGACGGCCGACCGCGAGTTGTGCCTCGGCGAGTGCGTACAGGGTCGCCGCTTCGCCCCATAGGTTCCCGAATTCCCGGTACGTCCACAGGCTCCGAGCCAGCAGGCGGCGTCCTTCTCGGTGCTCGCCCTGGCGGACCAGGACGTCCCCGAGCCAGCAGGTGGCGTGTGTGGCGCTGAGGCGGTCGCCGAGGTCCTCGCTGATCGCGACGGCTCGCCGGTAGGCGTCGGCGGCGGCCGGGTGGTCGCCGAGTGCGCGATGGCTCTGGCCCAGGCAGCGCAGGGCCTGAGCCTCCCCTGGCCGGTAACCCGCGACCCGGCTGACGCGCAGACACTTGGTGAACCGCGCGATGGCGGCTTCGACACGGTCCTGCTCGAGGTCGATGACGCCGAGGCCGTTGGTCGCGTAGACGAGGCAGTTGACGTTGCCCGCCGATTCGGCGAGCTCGGCGGCCTCTTCGAAGTGGAACACCGCGGAGGAGTACTGGCCTAGGAGCCGGTGCACATAGGCGAGCCCGGCCGTGGCACTTGCCCGGTACGTGGGCCCCTCGCCCTCGGCGAGCAGCAGGGCCTGCTCGAAGTGGTCGAGTGCTTCCGGGTAGCGGTCGAGGATGGTGGTGAGTTCGCCGAGGCAGCGGTGGATTTTCGCGGCGCTGTGCCGGTCACTGCTGCTGAGGGCGGCTTTGAGCGCCCGGTTCTGAAGCCTCTCCCAATCGTCGAAGTGGCTGCCGACCTGGAAGAGGGTCGTGAGGGCGGTGGCCAGTCCGGCGGCGGGTGCGACACCCCCTCCTCGGTCCAGGGCCTGTTCCGCCACGGCGATGAGGAACTGGCGTTCGTCGTTGAACCAGGCGAGCGGGTCGGCGAGCAACTGGTCGGCCTCGGCGGGGGCCGGCTGCCATGAGGCCAGGTCCAGCTGCGAGATGCCCTGGAAGTCGACGCTGAGGGTGTCCGCGGCGAGGTCGGCGAGGTGCAGGCTCGCCCCGAGTAATCGGGTGAGGGCGTCCGTGCGCTCCCGCTCGGGGATGTCCTTCTCCGCGCACTCCCTGGCGAACAGCCTTATCAAATCGTGGAGTTGGTATCGGAACCCGGTTGCGTTCACCGAACAGGTCTGCACCAGGTGTACTTCGACCAGGTCGTCGAGGACTGCCTCCGCCTCGGGCAGGCCGGTGTCCAGCAGCGAGGCCAGGGCCCAGGGGGCGAAGCTCGGTCCGGGCAGGTGCGTGATCAGACCCAGGGCGTGCTGGGTGGCCGTGGACATCTGCTGATAGGTCAGTTGGAGACTGGCCCGTACGGCGATGTGGCCGACGGCCAGCTCGTCGAGCTTGCGTTGCTCGTCGGCGAGTGCGCGTGCCACCTTGGCCAGGGGCCAGTGCGGCCGGGCGGCCAGCCGCGCACCGGCGACCCATACCGCCAGGGGAAGGCCACCGCAGGTTTCCACGATGGAGCGGGCGGAACCGGAGTCGGCGTCGGTCCGGTCCCGGCCCAGCATCTCGCGCAGCAGGTCGAGTCCCCTCGTGGGGTCCAGTACGTCCAGGGGGAGTCGGCGGCCGTTCAGTTCCGCCATGGTCGTCCGGCTGGTGACGATGGTGGCGCAGCGCACACCGCTGGGCAAGAGGTCGCCCACCTGCTGGGCACTGGCGGCGTTGTCCAGGACGACGAGCGTCTGCCGTCCCGCCAGCAGTGTGCGGTAGAGGTGTACGCGGCCGGTCAGCTCAGCGGGGACGGCGCCGCCGGGGATGCCGAGCGCGCGGAGGAAGGTGCCGAGGACCGTGAACGGCTCGGCCGGATCGTCGCCGAAGCCCCGCAGGTCCGCGTGGAGCTGACCGTCGGGGAAGCAGGAGGCGAGCAGGTGCCCAGTACGTACGGCGAAGGCGGTCTTGCCCACTCCGGCGGGGCCGGTGACCAGCAGTGTCACCGGGCCGGGCCGTTCTTCGCCGAGCAGTCGGCGCACCTCGTCCGTCTCGGCGTCCCGGCCGACGAAGAGTGACAGGTCCGCCGGGAGGAGCCGGGGGGCGAGCTGGCGTGCCACGTGCGGGGCCGCGTTCGCGACCGTGCCGCTTTTGTCCGGCGGTTTCGTGACGGTGGCAGGCCGGGTGGTACCGGCCGGTCTCGTGGTAGGGGGCGGGGCGGTGGAGCGGGGCGCGGCGAGCTGCGGGTCGGCGGTGAGAATTTGTTCGTGCAGTCGCCGCAGCGCCGAGCCGGGGTCGACGCCCAGTTCGTCGGCGAGTCGCCGCCGGGCGCGCTCGTACACCTCCAGAGCTTCGGCCTGCCGTTCGCACCGGTACAGGGCCAGGATCAGTTGTCCGATCGCGCGTTCGTCGAGCGGATACGCCTCGGCGCGAGCGGTCAATTCGCTCACCATCGTGTCGTGTTGGGCCAGGCGCAGCCGCACGTCGGCAAGCTCCAACTGGGCGGCCAGCCGCTCGCCGTCGAGGAGGTGGCGTTGCGCGTTGAACCACGGGGTGTCCACGCCGGTGAACGCGCTGCCCCGCCACAGCGCCAGCGCTTCCCTCCACAGGGCCTCCGCCTGCCCGTCGCCGCTCGCCTGCCGGGCCTTGGCCGACAGTTCGCGGAAGCGGTGTGCGTCCACCACCGAGGGTTCGACCGCCAGTCGGTAGCCGCCGCCCCGTTCCCGTGTGATGGCCGTACCGTCGGCAGCGAGTACGTGGCGCAGCCGGGAGAGGTATCCGTACAGCGTCCGGCGGCCGTTCGCCATCTCGGTGTTCCCCCACACCCGGTCCACCAGAGCGTCGGCCGACACCGGCCGGTCCGCGTCGACGAGCAGCGCGGCGAGCACTCGCCGCTGCATCGCGTGCCCCACGTCGACCGGGACCCCGTCCCGCCGTACCTCGATGGTTCCCAGGATCCCGAAGCGCGTGGCCATCAATCCCCCTGCGGCACCCGACCGACTCTACGCCACACACTCTGGGCGCCCCCGACCTGTGGTTCCAGGCGGATTCCAGCTTTTTAGAAGGTTTGCCGACGTCCGTCCCGGCACTGTGAGTGGCACGTCCCCGGAACTGCGGGGAGAAGCCATCACACGGTCGCAACAGGACCAGACAAGGAGCCCGACATGCGTGTACGTCGCACCATCGTGTCTGCCGTTCTCGGCAGCATGCTTGCTCTCGGCGCGGTGGCCGCGCCCGCCCACGCGGCATCGACGGACGCATCCGCGAGTGTGGCGGGCGAAGCGCCGAACTGGACACCGTCGAATGCCCCCGCCGGCGCCCTGGCCTGTGGCATCACGCCCACGACGAACGGCTATGGGGGTGCCACCGTGACAACGGCCATTCATCTCAGGACCGGTCCGAGCAAGTACTGCGGCGCCGCCAGCGGCACGCTCTACGTGGACCAGCGACTCGGCGGCTGGTGCAAGTACTGGAACGGGTCGAACTGGTGGTACTACGTCAGCGTCGGAGGCGCGGCCCCGTACGGCTGGATCTACGGGGGCAACGTCTCGGGCGAGGAAACGATCAAAACGGTGTGCGACGTCTGACGCGGGGCGGATGTGCCGTGATTTGACGCCGGCTTGTCCGGGGCTTGTCCGACCCTCCCGGGCAAGCCCCGGACGGGGGCAGGCATCTACGACGCCGGGCTCGCTCACTCCGCCCGTCCGACCAGCAGGGCATAGCTTGACGGGAGTTCGGCCGGGAGGCGGGTGACCAGGTCCTCGCCGACCAGGGGTGGCAGCACGCTGGGGACCGAGCTGACGTCCCAGCGGCGGTGGCGGGGAGTGGCTCCCTCCATGCGGGCGGCGACGGAGTCGACGAACTCCGCTGCGGTCAGCGGAACGGGTGGCCGGGATCTGCGAGGCGACCGGCCGGGTGGCGGCCTCCTCGGGCAGGGCGAGGTCGACCGGTTCGGCGCCGATGACATGGCCGCCGAGCGCGGACAGGACGATGCGGGCGCCGCTTACCGCCTCCGGCCTGGTGGCGTGCTGACCCGACTCCCGCACGGCGTCGATCAGCCGGGTCCAGCCGCCGCCGTCGCTCACGAGAGCGGAGCGGTCGGTGTGCGACGGGGCAGGGATCAGGTTGGCCGGGGCCGTGCGCCTCGTTGTCGCGGACTCGAAGACGGTGGCCACCTCGTGGGGCCCCTCATTCCGGGCTGTGGCCCGGCCACTGGGCAGGGACGACGATCTCTTCTGCGGGCTGCGGGTGCTCGCCCTGGGCGGAACGTTGCGGGCCGTGCCGGACACGGCGGCGAACAATGACGCCTTCGGCAAGTCGGGATCACAGCGCAGTCCGATGGGGTATCCGCAGGCTCGCGTGGTCGCGGTGGCCGAGTGTTCCTCCCACACCGTGCTCGACGCCGTGGTCGGAGGGTTCAAGGAGTCCGAGCGGATCGTCTCCGACGCCCTGAACGCCCACGTCGGGAGCGGGACGCTGTTGCTGGCCGACCGCGGGCTGTGGGGTCTGGCCCGTTGGCACCGGCTCCGGGACCAGGGCACTCACCTGCTGTGGCGGATCGAGCGGCGCAAGGCGCGCCGGGTCCAGGACGTGCTGCCCGACGGCAGTTACCTGGCCAGGCTTGAGGCGAACAAGCACAGCAAGGCTGCGGGGACGCTCAAGGCACCACCGGCCCTGGTCCGGGTGATCGAGTACCGTGTCGACGGCCAGCCGGACATCGTCCGGCTGATCACCAGCCTGACCGATCCCGAGAAGTACCCGGCTGCCGAGCTTGCCGCGCTCTACGCCCGGCGCTGGGAGATCGAGCTGGTCTTCGACGAGATCAAGACCCACCAGCGCGGGCGGCCGGTCCTCAGATCGCAGACCCCGGACGGGGGGCGGCAGGAGATCTACGCGCACCTGATCGTGCACCATGCGACCCGTGATCTGCTGGACGAAGCCGCCCGCCTGCACCGCATTACAGCAGAGCGGACCTCGTTCACCCGGGCCCTGCACGTCGTCCGCCGCACGGTGTTCTCACCGAGCGGCTTTTCCCCCTCCGCCCGCAGAAGTGACCGGCGCCTCGGACTCGCCGAGATCGGCCGCAGCCTGTTACCTCGCCGCCGGCCCCGTGACTGCCCACGCAAGATTCGCTCTTGCATCACCGGCCACGGCAGTTGGGCCGCCGGAGAACCCGCCAGCCACCGTCGTTCGCCAGTTGTCGTCACCCTGAACCACCGATGGCTTCGACTTCCACGCAGCCCTTGCGGACTTCCATCAGCGGCTGTACCAACACGCATCCCGGCGGCGTCGTGGTGGGCACGGACCGTGGTGGAATCCACGCTGACCAGCGACAAGTCCGCTCTCCCCGCGCTGGACCCCTCTGCGGTCATGCCTGCCGGTTGAGCGGAGAAGGCACCGGCATCCCGCCGGACGCGGAAGCGCCCGTGGACGGTGGGCCACGGGCCGAACTCGGTCGGCGTCTCCCGCCACTGGGCACTGGAGCGGAACCGCCAGATCACCCGTACGACTGCTCCCGCAGCCGCTCGGGGCAGGGCCGTACCTGCCGATCGGCAGGTACGGCCTCGATGACCTTGCTCTGAGCGTCGACGAGTTGTCTGCGCGTCACGACCAATCTGCTACCGCCCTCCACTCCACGAAGAGGGAAGGGGAAGGAAACTGATCACGACATCACACAGGCCCCTAGTTGTAGTCACGCATAGTGCACTGCACGATGTCGCCAGTGGGGTCACAGCCCTCGAAACCGGGCACGGTGATGGTGTAGGCGTCCTCGTCGAGCAGGCGCATCTTCCTCGCGAAGACGGGCCTTCCCCCGTGATGGTGGACACGCGTCTTTGATCACGCGGCGAGCGTGAGTTTAGCGGCGTGGTGTCGGCGTTCGTATTCGTTGGGGCTGA
>NZ_JBHJUW010000216.1:0-10432 GCF_042268205.1 Streptomyces sp. NPDC056160 | reverse complement strand
TCGATGACTATCAATCGATCACTCGGGAAGGTACGCCCTCCGCGTCTCGCGAAGCCCCTCTCCCGAGACCGATCCACAGGTCTTGAGCATTGCTCGGAGGCGCGGGGCGGGGCCGGGGCACGCCGAAGCCGCCCCGGGCGCTTCGAAGGGGGCTTCGTGGGTCAGGTTGTGGTGCATCCAGCAGCGGTCAGCGCCTCCGTGATGACGGCCCGCTCGTCGTCGGTGAAGGGGCGGGTGCTGTCCCACTCGTTGTGGGGGTCCCAGCCGAACGGCGCGGCGACCCTCTGCCCGCCCGCCTCCGCCCCTGGCGACAACCCGAGCAGAACCGATCACAACCTCAAGATCTGAGGCTGTAGTACCCGGCTCCGCGGACTCCCGGCAAACAAACGGCAAACCCATAGGAGCGGGCCGGCACGTCACACCGTATGCATTTTGGCCATATACCATTTCGACCAATAGGACATTTCCACCGCCCGGGGTGATCTGTGAGCGTCCGTGACACCCCCAAAAAGGCAGCCCGCCACCGAGATCACCTGCAGTTTTACGAATCTCGGCCACCGGCAGTATGCGCCGCCGGATCAAGGCCGATTATCGCCGCTTTCACACTCGCCCACTCCTTGGCGAGACTTAATTGCTCACCTGCGTTCACCAAACGATCATTGACGAGCGGATCGAGGCCGCTAGAGTTGGCACCGGTCTCCCAACCGCAGGGGCCCATCCACCGATTCGGGTTCAGGCCGACGATTCACACACCGCATCCCGCCTACCCGTGCGGAACCGGTTTCACACTTGCACCGTCTCGGTGAAAGTCGGCTGATTTCGATCCGAGCCCCCCCCCCCCCCCCGCGTTTGGAGCTCCGATGAACCACCCAGCGAGAGTCGAGGAAAAGATTCTCGTCACGGCTTCCGCAGAGTCCGTCTACCGGGCGGTGAGCAATGTCCGGCGCATGGGCGCATGGAGCCCCGAATGCGTGGGCGTGTGGTCCCGGAGCCAGCGGTTCGAGGCGGGAACACGGTTCATCGGATGGAATCGCAAGCGACTGCGGTTCTGGTTCACCTCATGCACCGTCGTACGCGCCGAGAACGCACGCGACTTCGCCTTCACTGTGAGCACGTTCGGCATGCCGGTGGCACTGTGGGGCTACCGCTTCGAGGACCGGGCAAACGGCTGCCTGGTGACGGAGTACTGGGAGGACCTGCGATCCGGTCGCAGCGCCCCGGTCGCCAAACTCCTCGGCCTGGTCTTCACGGGCACCCCGTCGAAGCGCCGCCCCGCGGCCAACCGGGAGGGCATGCGCTCCACGCTGAACCGACTCAAGGCGGCGATGGAGCGAGCATGAGGCCCGTCCGCGTGCGGCGAACAACGAGTCTTCCTGGAGAAAAACGTCAGAATGAATACATCTGCGATAGACGGCGGAATTACCGACGATGAAGCGATCGCCCTGCATCGCGCACATCTGAGCAAGGGGCGCAGTCAACTCGCCGCGATGTTCGGGAGCCTCGTCGAGCAATCCGCTTCCGGCGCCCGCGTCACCACCACTGATGGCCATGAATTCCTCAACTGCGGTGGTTACGGAGTGTTCTTCACCGGAGCCGGACACCCGCGCATCGTTGCGGCGGTACAACAGCAGGCAGAAAAGCAGGCGCTTTCCACCCGCCTTTTTCTCGACCCCGTCGTCGGGCTCGCCGCCCAGGCGCTGACCTCGGTCGCACCGCCCGGGCTTGAACGGGTCCACTTCTCCGGATCGGGTACCGAGGCGACGGAGACGGCCATCAAACTGGCCAGGGCCCACGGGAAACGTCGGCTGATCTCGATGGAGAACGGCTATCACGGCAAGACCGTCGGTGCCCTCTCGCTGACGGCGAAGTCCTTCTACCAGGATCCGTTTCGGCCGCTGCTGCCCGATGTGCAGCACGTCCCCTTCGGTGACACCGCGGCGCTGGCCGACGCCCTCGGGACGGGCGACGGCGACGCCTGCGTCGTGCTCGAACCGATACAGAGCGAGGCCGGCGTGATTGTGCCGCCGCCCGGCTACTTCAAGGACGTGGCGGCCCTGTGCCGGGAGCACGACGCCTTCCTCGTGGTCGACGAGGTGATGACCGGGCTGGGACGGCTGGGCGCGTGGTGGGGCTGCGATCTCGCGGAGGTCCGGCCGGACGTCCTGCTGATCGGGAAGGCCCTCTCCGGGGGCGTGGTTCCGGTGTCGGCCGCGCTGGCCACGCCGGAGGCGTTCGCCCCCTTCGACTCCGACCCCTTCCTGCATACCTCCACCTACTCGGGGGCGCCGATCGCGATGGCCGCCGCACGCGCCACCGTCGAGGTGATCCGCGACGAGGGACTGGTCGACCGGGCCGCCGAGACAGGCGCCCGGCTGCTGGAAGCCCTGCGCACCATAGCCGCCGACCGGGCCCCGGGACTGGTCCGCGAGGTACGCGGCGTCGGCCTGCTCATCGGAGTCGAACTCGTCGACGCCAGCCAGGCCGGGGAACTGCTGCTGGAGCTGGTCGACCGTCATGTGGTGGTCAACCACTCGCTCAACGCGCACCCCGTGGTGCGCATCACCCCGCCCGCCGTCATCACCCCCGGCGAAGAGACCCAGCTTCTGGAAGCGGTGGACGGGGCGCTGACGGCCATGGCGAAGAAGTGCTGAGACCGTCCGCCCAGTCAACTCCCGGCTTCGAAGGACCACGAACATGGCAACGTTACGCAAGACTGTCCTGCTCACCGGCGGCTCCGGAGTGCTCGGCACCGCGCTCATACCGCAGTTGAGCCACCATCGCATCATCGCCCTGGCCCATCGAAAACCCCCCTCCGGCTGCGACGACGTGGTGCACGGCGACGTCTCCCAGCCCCTGCTGGGGCTGGACGAAACCGCCTACCGCAAGCTCTGCGAAGAGGTGGACGTCGTGATCCACGCCGCGGGCATGGTGAAGTTCAGCAGCACCGCGGAGGAGATGGAAACCCTCAACGTGCAGGGCGCCCGCGGAATGTCGCAGTTCGCTGTCGACGCGGACGCGTCACTGATCCACGTCAGCACGGCCTACGTCGCACGCGCCGAGGAGATCCGGGCGGCGGGCGGAGAGCAGACCGGCCGGGCCGGCAACAGTCCCTCGCTGTACGTGACGTCCAAGGTCGCGGGCGAGAAGATCGTCCGGGAGAGCGGCGCGCAGGCCGTGATCGTACGGCCCTCGATCATCATCGGGGATTCCGTCACCGGCGAGATCTCCGAGACGCAGGGGCTGCACACCTTCGCCCACAACGTCCTGCGCAACCGGCTCCCCTTCGTACCCGGCGACCCCACGGCCTATGTCGACTTCGTCCCGCAGGATCTGGTGGCCCTGGCGATCGTGTCGCTGCTGGACCGGGATGTCCGGGACGGTGAGTACTGGATCAGCAGCGGGTCCCACGCGCTCACCTCCGACCGGCTGACCAAGGTGATCGTCGAGGAGGCCGCCGCCCGGGGCATCACGGTCAATCCGCTGCGGGTGCTCGCCCCGGACATCGTGGAACGCCTGGTGCGCCCCGCGTTCTTCGACGTGGTTCCCCACTGGGCGAAGACGCGGCTCGACCGGCTGCTGGACGTGACCGCCGTGCTCTTCCACAAGCACCCGATCCCCAGTTCACTGACCGAGATTCCCGGCTGCGAGTACGCCGCGGACGTCCAGGCCAGCGAGAGGGCGTGGCGGGCCTCGATCCGCCACATGATCCAGAACCGGTACAACGTCTACGCCACGGCCCCGACCGCCCGGGCGTTGGAAGGAACCCCATGAGCGCGGAGCAAGCCTTTGGGCACCGGCATAACTACCGCACCACGCGGGCGGAGTACCTCGGCGTCTTCGCCGTGGCCGCCGTCGCCTTTCTGTGGCACATCACCGAGGTGCGCTGGGGACCGGCGATCCTGCTGTTCGCCTATATCGACATCATCGGCTACATCCCGGGCCTGATCGCCTACACCCTGTCCAAGGACGGGCGGATCCACCCGGTGTTCCACGTGCTGTACAACGTCATGCACACCTGGCTGTCCGCCGGCGCGGTGATCCTGCTGTGGGCCTGGCTGGTAGGTCCGGAGTGGGCCCTGCTGGTCGTCCCGCTGCATCTGTTCGGCGACCGCGGTCTGCTGGGCAATTACGCCAAACCGATCAGCGAGCCGTTCGAGCACTTCGAGACCGGCCGTCAGAAGGCCTTCCGCGCCGCACGGCAGGCGGAGGTGCACGCCGTATGACGGGCGCGCGGCTGGACGCGCTGGAGAGCATCGCCACGTACGCCGATCACCCGAGCGGGTTCCTCGCCTACAACGACGGCGTAGAGCACTTCACCTCCTCGTCCGTGCCGGGTGTCATCGCCTACCGGCGGCGCGGGAGCACCGTGTTCACCTTCGGCGGGCCGTTCGCGCCCGCCGAACACCGGGGCGCGCTGCTGGCCGAGTTCCAGGAACGGATGGTCGGCGGCCGGCAGCGGCTGGTGGTCGCGCAGGTCCGGGCCGCGGACCTGGACGTGTTCGCCGGACGGGACTGGACGGTCAACCAGCTGGGCAGCTCCTACAGCGTCGACCTGAGCCGGTTCTCGCTGAAGGGCAAGGCGCTGGCCAAGATCCGGCAGAACATGGCCCGGGCCAGACGGGAGAACGTGTCGGTCCGCGAGGTGTCGGCCGCCGACCCGCCGCCGGAACTGGACGAGATCGACCGCCGGTGGCTGCGCGACAAGGGCTGGCACGTCAAGCGGATGACGTTCCTGGTGGGCGAACGCACCGGCCGGGGCGTCCCGCACCGGCGGTTGTTCGTGGCCGAGCGGGACGGCGCCGTGATCGGTTACGTCTCCTACTCGCCTTCCTACGGCAGCCGTCCCGGCTGGCTGTACGACCTGACCCGGCGGACCCCGGAGGCGTCGGTCGGCACGATCGAGCTGATCAATTTCGCCGCCCTGCAGACGTTCACCGAGGAAGGAGCCGAGTGGCTCCACCTGGGACTGACGCCGTTCGCCGGACTCGGCGCCGAGCCCGCCAACGCCAGCCGGCCGCTCACCCGCATGGTGCGGCTGATCGCCGAGCGGGGCGCGTTCGTCTATCCGGCCCGGTCCCAGCAGGCGTTCAAGCTCAAGTGGGCGCCGCAGGCGATCGAACCCGAGTACGTAGCCTTCGGGGGCGGGCCGCGTCCGTCCTCCCTCTGGCAGCTGTTCCGCATAATCAACGCAATCTGACCGACGAATTCGAGGACCACAGGTGACGAAGAACATCGCACCCGAGGCGGACTGGGACCTGGCCCCCAACGTGCTGGAAGGGGCCCGGGAACTCAGGCTCAGCCCCGAGCAGTGCGACCTGGACTACTGGATCGCCAACGTCGCCCAGGGCACACTCAAAGGGCTGGTCAACGGTCACCACCCGGACGCCGTGACGCCGGAGCACATGCTCAAGCCGGGCCCGCTGCGTGACGCGCTGCTGACCGAGTTCTCGTTCCGTTCCATCGCCGAGGACAAGGCCGCACGAGCCATCACCTCCCTGGTGCAGACCGCTCCCGATGTAAAGTCCATGGAGTTCTTCGCCACTCAGCTCATCGACGAGGCCCGGCATGCCCAGGCGTTCCGTGCGCACATGCTGGAGGTCGGCGTCCCCGAGGCGGAACTCGACGACGTCATCGAGGAGTACGCGGGCGAGCACCAGCGCAACGTTCTGGACCCGCTGGAGGAGTTCGGCCTGAGCGTGATGAACGGGCCGCACGCCTTCGTCTCCGGAGTCGCCGTTCTGACCATCCTGGTGGAGGGGGCGCTGGCGCCCACCGGCGAGCTCAGCGAGCGCAAGTGGAAGATCGTGGACCCGGCGGCGGCGAGCGTGGAACGCGGCGCGGGCATCGACGAGATCCGGCATCTGACCGTCGGCAGTGAGATCGTCAAGCGGCATCTGGAGCGGGACCCCTCGCTCAAGGAGCACTTGGCGGACGTGGTCCGGCGCGGCAACGAGCTGTGGGCCAAGCTGCCGGTGTTCGCGGTGCTGCAGCGCCGGGAGGAACTGTTCCAGGCCGGCATCCAGCAGATCGCCGACGTCATCGGCGACCACGAGATCTGGCCGGGCCGCCGGCTGCTCGACAGCACTCCGGACGAGCGGATCGCCACCGCCCTGGACTGGGCCGCCCAGACCCAGACCACCCGCCTGGCCTACATGGGGATGGCCGAGTGAGCGACCTGCCCGAGCGTCCGGCAGCGGATGCCACGGCAGACCGGCTGACGGTGCCGCTGCCGGACGGAGCCGAGCTGGCGGTGCTCCACTGGCCGGGCCCGGCAGGCGCCCCGCTGGCGGTCGTATGGCCCGCGCTCGGCGTACGGGCGCGGTTCTACCGACGTTTCGCCGGCGCGCTGGCGGCGCGCGGACTGGGAGTGGCGGTGGTTGATCTGCGCGGGTACGGCGACAGCCGGCCCAGGCCGGACTCCTCGGCCCGGTACGGGTACCACGAGCTCGCCACCGTGGACTACCCCGCCGTGTTCGGCGCCCTTCGCGAGCGGGCGCCGGGCAGTGCGGTGTTCCTGCTGGGGCACAGCATCGGCGGGCTGATCGGTCTGATGTACGCGGCCAGGAATCCGTCCGAGCTGGACGGGATGCTGCTGGTCGCGGCGGGCACGCCGCGCTTCCGCACCTATCCGGGGCTGACCGGGCTGATCCCGCTGCTGGGCACCAACACCATCGCGGGTGTCGCCCGGCTGCGCGGCTACTGGCCCGGCGACGTCCTGCGCTTCGCTGGGCGTCAGTCCAGGGTGCTGGTCGGCGACTGGGCCCGGATGGCCCGTACGGGCCGCTACCGCCCGGCCGGCGCCGACGTCGACTACGAACAGTTGATCGCGGACCTTCGCCTGCCGGTGCTGGCGGTGTCGGTCGGCAACGACCTGCTGGCCCCGCCCGGCGCGGTGGACGCCCTGTGCGGGCTGCTGCGGGGCGCTGAGGTGTCCCGCTGGCACCACGCCGATCGGCTCAGCCACACCGCCTGGGCCAACCGGCCCGAGCCGATCGCCAGGGAGATCGGCCACTGGATCGACAGCACACTCGTGGGCAAGCCCTGGCACGCACCCACAGGAGACGACGATGCGGTTTCTTGAGCCAGAGCGCGCGACTCTGGAGATGTTCCTGCCCGGACTGGACGAACGGCTGGCCGCTCTCCCGCTGAAGGAAAGGGAACAGCCGCAGGGGCCCGCGCTGACCCTGTTCAAGGAGGCGGGCGGCCCCGGGCTCGTGGTCCCCTCGGAGCACCGAGGCCTCGGAGCGAGCGCCGTGCAGGCCGTACGGCTGCAGAGGGCCGTGGCCTCGCGCAGCCCGTCCCTGGCGGTGGCCACCACCATGCACCACTTCTCGGTCGCCGGACTGATCCAGGCGTACGAGGCCACCAAGGGCATGGAGTGGATGCTGCTGGAGGCTGTCGCCGACCAGAGGCTGCTGATGGCCTCCGGGTTCGCCGAGGGAAAGTCGGGACAGTCGATCCTGGCGTCCTCCATCACAGCCAGGCAGGACGGCGACGACATCGTCCTCAACGGGTCCAAGAAACCCTGCAGCCTGTCCGCGTCGATGGATCTGCTGACCGCCTCCGTGACGCTCGACACCGACAGCGGTCCGCAGTTGGCCGTGGCGCTGGTCTCCGCCTCCAGCCCCGGCGTCTCCGTGCACCCGTTCTGGGGGACCGCCGCGCTGGCCGGCGCCGAGAGCGACGAGGTGCGGCTGGAGGACGTCCGGGTGCCGGCGGACATGGTGGTCCGCACCGAGTTGGGCGAGGACGGCAGTCTGGACCGGATCCAGACCGTGGGCTTCATCTGGTTCGAGCTGATGATGGCGGCCTCGTACCTGGGCATGGCGAGCGCGCTGGTGGAACGGGTGCTCGCCCGGGAGCGGACGGACGTCACCGAGCGGGCCCGGATCCTGGTGGAGCTGGAGGCCGCGATGGGCGCCATCGTCGGCGCCGCGTCGCCGCTCGACGGCGACGGCCCCGTGGGACAGGCGGAGCTGCTGCAGTCGCTGGTGGTCCGGTTCTCGGTACAGGACACCATCGACCGGGTGGTGCCGCGCTGTCTGGAGACGCTCGGCGGCATGTCGTACGTCTCCAGTGACGAGACGTCATATCTGGCCGCCTGCGCGGCCGCCCTGAAGTTCCACCCGCCATCGCGCGCCTGGTCCGGCCAGGCACTGTGCACGGCCTACGCCGGCGGACCGCTGGTCCTGGGCTGAACCCGGCCGCCATCGGCCGATCTCATGGTGTTCGACTTTCTGGAAGGAACCTGCCATGGCCTGCTTGATACGTGTCGAGGGACTGCTCTCCGGTCGGGACGCGGAGAAGGTGTTCGACCGCATCCGTGACTTCGAGCGATACGCTGACCACACCGACGCCGTGCGCGAGGTCACGGTGACCGCCGACCAGGCGGGCACCGTCGACTCCGCCTGGTCGGTGAACTTCCGCGGCGGTGTCCTGCGCTGGACCGAACGGGACGTGATCGACCCCGCTGCCCGGACGATCACCTTCGAACAGCTCACCGGGGACTTCGCCCGGTTCGTCGGGACCTGGGAGGTCCAGCAGGCCGGCGACGACGTCGTGGTGCTGTTCTCCTGCGAGTTCGACATGGGCATCCCCAGTCTGGAACCGATCATCAACCCGGTCGCCATGCGTGCCCTCGTCGACAGCATCGAGCTCATCCTGCGCGGTCTGCTGGGAGAGGAGATCGAAATCACCAGTAGCCACCAAGACACTGCGGTCGTAGGGTCGTGACGGCCCGGACGCCGCAAGGGCGCGGCCCGCGCTCGCTGCGCCTGGCCTTCATCTGCGTCGGCGTCGTCATGGTCTACCTGGACAGCACCGTCGTGGGGGTGGCTCTCCCCGACATGCAGGAGAAGATGGACATCGGGGTCTCGGCCCTGCAGTGGGTGTTCGACATCTACGTCCTCACCTTCGCCTGCTTCCTGCTCACGGCCGGCACACTCGGCGACGCCCTCGGGCGCGGTCGGGTCTTCCTGGTCGGCCTGACCGGCTTCACCGGCGCGTCGGTGGCCTGTGCGCTGGCCACCGGCATCGAGGCGCTGCTGGTGGCCAGGGCCGTGCAGGGCGTCTTCGGCGCGGTCATGATCACGGTGTCGCTGGCCCTGATCCGCCAGCTCTACACCGAGGAGCGGGCGCGGGCCTCGGCGGTGGCGACCTGGGCCGGGGTGGGCGGCGTCGCCCTGGCCGCCGGTCCGATCGTCGGCGGCCTGCTGGTGGACGCCTATTCCTGGCAGAGCATCTTCTGGATCAACCTGCCGATCGGCGTCCTGGCCCTCGGGGCTCTGGCCTGGTTGCTGCCGCTCGGCACGGGCCGGGCGGCGGCCGGAGCGGAGCCCGGGCGGAAGGCCGACTGGATCGGTCAGCTGCTGTTCGTCACCGGCATCGGGGCGATGGCCTACGCCCTGATCGAGGCCGGCCCGCGGGGCTGGGGGTCGCCCCTGACCGTCGGGCTGCTCGTCGGCTCGGTGCTGGTTCTCGCCGGATGCCTGCGCTGGGAGAGCAGGACCTCCCACCCCATGCTGCCGCTGGCTCTGCTGCGCCACCGGGTCGTGCTGATGACCTGCTGGGTGAACTTCCTTTGCTTCTTCGGCCTGTACGGGGTCATCTTCCTGCTCACTCTGTTCCTGCAGCAGGTGAACGGACTCACCCCCGTGCAGACCGGTCTGCGGCTGCTGGCGCTGACCGCCTCCATCACGGTGGCGTCGCTGCTGGCGCCGGCCGTGGCCGCCCGGCTGGGGACCCGGATCGTCATCGTGATCGGTTCCCTGGTGGCGGTCGGCGGATTCGTGGGCCTGACGGGCATGGAGGCCAGCAGCGGCTTCGGAACGTACTGGTGGCCCCTGCTCCTGATCGGCACCGGTGTGTCCGTGGTCGGTGCACCGGCCACGGTGGCGCTGCTGTCGGCGGTGCCACCGCAACAGGCGGGCATCGCCTCGGGTATGTCCCAGACCTGTCGTCAGGTCGGGGCCGTCTTCGGTGTGGCCCTGTCCGGCACCCTGGTCCAGCAGCGACTGCACTCAGGTCTGCCGGATGTGCTGGCCACCGTCCCGCTGCCGGACGCCGCGCGCAGGGAACTGGCCGGTGCCATCGAGCACGGGCAGTCGGGCGGCGCCGACGCTCTGCCGGCCGACATCCGGCAGAGCCTGCTGCGATCGGTGGGAGACCTGATGGCGGACGGGCTGCACACGGCGGTCCTGGTGGCGGCGGCGGGAGCGGCTCTCGGCGCCGTCGCGGCGGCCGCACTGTTGCGGCGACAGGGCAGCGGCACGACGCCGGCGCCCGGCAACGAGCCGGAACCCGCGACGGCCGAGCTCCGTCCGGGAACGTCCTCCTACTGTCCCGAGTCTTAGGAAAGCCGTAGAAGTATGCTGGGCTCATGGCGCGCATGGGTCGGCCGACGGTCGAAGTGGTTCTGACGGATGACGAGCGT
>NZ_JBHJUW010000215.1:0-10435 GCF_042268205.1 Streptomyces sp. NPDC056160 | reverse complement strand
ACTTCGGGCGCACCGCCCGATCGGCCGCCTGCTGACGACGAACCATCCCACACCTCGCTGATCACAAGGTGTTGCGACGACCGGTTGAATCCGCCTTGCGGCCCGGCGTCGGAGTGATGTATCAGCTCGCCGGGCTCCGGCGGGCGCCCGTCTCGGTCGCGCTGCCACAGCCCCATGTCCAGTGTGTCCAGGGCGAGTTGAGTCTGCTTCGACATCGACGCGGACCAGCCGACGATGCGGCGGGAGAAGGTGTCCACGACGAAAGCGACGTAGACCACGCCGGCCCAGGCGGCGACGTGCGTGAAGTTGCAGCAGCCGAGCAGCGCCGTCCACCCCGGCCGGGATGTGCAGGGTGCCCACGCCGCCGTAGTTCTCGACCAGGCAGCCCTCCAGCGCGGCCACGCCCTGGGCGATGTCCAGCGGGCCCTAGCCGGGGCCATCGCGAGCAGCGCTGCCGGGCTGGCTGCCGACGGCGTCACTGTCGGGTCCTGACGCTTCGCCCCTCCCGTAACTGTCCCTGACGGACGGCCGCCCTGTCGGTCCCGTGGGCCAGGCAGGGCGGCCGTCGCGCCATGGCTGTCAGTCGTCCCTACGTTGTTGATCGGCTGAGCGAGCCATTCGTAGGGTTGGCCCCGTGTGAAGTTGGCCGAGCACCTCCGCTCGGGGCCCCGGGCGCCGCGCGTCTGTTCGGGACGGGACGCGCGCGGTCGGTCCGTCAGCGCACCGAAAGCCGTACCAGCCGCGCCGCCCGGTGCCCGTCGCCGCCCTCCACCCGCAGCGAGACGTAGCGGGCCGTCGCGCGGACGCGCAGTGCGCGGGTGCGGCCGCGCCCCGCGGCGCGCCCCCAGTCCCGGTAGCCGATGCCGTCGGTACTGCCCTCGACTCGCAGGCCGGGAATGTCGCCGCCGGTCCACTCGGCCTCGATCTCCCGTACCGGGAGCGCCGCGCCGAGGTCCACGACGAGGCGGCCGTCCTTGCCCGGCCGCCACGAGCTGCCCGGGTCCCCGTCGACCGCGGCGGACGGCTCCGACATGCCCGCGGGCAGCGGGCTGGTGGGAAAGACCGTGCGACCCAGCGCCAGATCGTTCACCGGGTACGCCGTCGCCCCGTGCAGCCGCACCACGGCCGGCCGTCCGCCGGAGCGCACCGAGACCACCGCGGTCCGGCCCTGCGCGCGCACACGCACCCGGCAGGAGACCCCCGAGAGCCGCAGCGTGGCCCCGTCCTCGACACTCACCCGCAGTCCGGCAGGCAGCGCACGACCCGAGACCGGGGCGAGCGTGAACCGCGGCGCCAGCAGCAGCGCCCGCGCCGCAGGCAACTCGCTTTCGTGGACGATCCCGTCCCGGGTCACGGTCTGCGTCCCCGCGAAGACATACCGCTCGGCGCCGTCCTGCGGCACCGAGACACGGGTGCGGACCTCCTCGCCGGAGAGATTGAAGAGACTCAGGTGCTCCTCCACGTACGCCGCCCGCACCCGCGCGTGCTCGGCCGACGGCGCCTTCCGCGCCGCCAGCGCCCGCAACCGGTCGGGCGAGGCAGCGGGATACCCCTCGATCACGACCGGGGCCGCGGGGCCGTCACTGAGGACAAGCGCGTCGTCGTAGACGGAGACGGGGTGGTCCCGGTCCGCGCCGCGCACCACGAGACCGGCGCGGCCATCCACGTCGAGCCAGCCGCCGTGGCTGCGGGCCCGCGCCGCGGGATAGACGGCGAGATCCTCCCACCGCTCCCCATCCGTCGAGCCCTGAACGCGGTAGCCGCGCCCGGCCGCGGCCTCCCAGCGCAGCGTCACCTCCCCGACCTCCCGCGCGGCGCCGAGGTCGACCGCCAGCCAGCTGTCTGCGCGCTTGCGGTCCGCGGTGGCCACCGCCCAGCGGGTCGCCCCGTCACCGTCCACCGCCAGCTCCGGGCCCATGCCCGGGGCCGCCGAGGAGGCCGTCGCCGCGCCGCCGCGCGCGAGATCCTCGCCGCCGGCCTCCGCGCGGGCCTCGAAGGCGAACAGCGAGTAGCCGTACGCCGGATCGGGCCGCACCCCCTGCATGCGCAGGTAACGCACGGCGGTGCGCGGGACGTCGAGCGTGTCGACGCGCCCACCGGCCGCCGGGGCGCTCGCCCCGTCCTGCGCCGCCACCCGCACCGAGCCCTCCGCGAAGCGGAAGGTGCGGGATCCGCCGAGGCCGGGCATTCCCGGCATCGTGAGGTTGTACACCTCCAAGTGCCCCTCGCCCGCGCCCGTACCACTGCTCGCGTAGACGACGGCGCCGGACCCCAGCGTCGTGAACCCGGCCCAGCCGGTGTCGAGACGCAGCAGCGTCGCGCTGCCGTCGAAGCCGTCGCGGACTGTGGTCCAGGTCTCCACCGCGCGGCCCGAGACCGTGCCCGCCGTCGAGGGCAGGAACATCGGGGTGCCGCCGCTCAGCTTGAACAGCCAGTCGTCGTGCGCCGGCTGCCAGGCGAACTTCACGAAGCCCGGCTTGCTGACCGCCGCCGCCCACGCCGCGGGGGACTGGTGCGAGACGAGCCCGGGCCCGGAACCGAAATCCGTCACACCGGCCGCCCGCGTGAAGAACTCCTCCCGCGAGAGGGGCTCCACGGTGGTGTGCGCCGTCCACACGTGCAGCAGATAGCTCAAGGCGATCTCGGCGCGCGCCTCGGGCTCGTATTTCGGCTCGCCGGAGAACTTCGCGAGCCGGTAGCGCGGCGCGTACTGCTGGTACGCCTCCAAGCGGGCGGCGAGTTCGGTCTCGGCGCGGGCCGCGGCACGGTCTCCCACCACCCGCGCGAGGAAGGCGAGCGGGATGACGTCGCGCCCGTACAGGTGCTCGCGGTCGTTGACCATCGGCATCAACGGCTCGCCCGCGTCACTCATGACGCCGAGCAGGGTCCGCCACAACGGGGCGGCGTTGGGCTGCTTCGTCAGCACCTCCGGCAGCGGAGTGCCCGCGGCGAGGAAGTGCGAGGAGTTACGGCCCGAGGTGCGCCACAACTCCTCTTGGTAGTGCGGGCCGAAGGAGCCGTGGTTCTCGACGATGAACGTGTCGTAGAGGTTGCGCGCGGTGTTGCGGGAGACCGGCACCCCGTCCACCACCGCGGGGTTGGCGAGGTCGGCGGGCGGCAGCCCGGCCTCGTTGCGCGACCAGGTACCGAAGCGCTCCCTCCACGCGTCGTGCCGGGCATCGTCGCCGGCCCAGGCCAGCGCGGGGGCGAGAGACTGCGCGTAGACGCCCATCTCCTCCAGCTTGGTGTCGCCCTCGAAGCCGCCGGTCAGCCCGTGCGGGGTCCAGGAGCCCGAGGCCGGGTCGTCGCCGGTGCCGAGACCGTCGGTGTAGGCCGCCTGGCCGCGCAGGAGCGCGTCGACGTGGCCGCGGGTCGTCGCGTCCAGCTCGGACCACAGAAGCTTCGCGGCCATGACGAAGTACGACTGGAAGGTGGTGTCGAAGAAGAGCGTGCGGCCCCACTGGTCGCCGCCGGTGAGCCGGTTGGAGGCGGCGAAGTGGCGGATGGTGGCGAGGGTGCGTGTCCGCAGGGTGTCGCGGTCGATGCCTGTCAGGTCGCTGTCGTAGCTGCCGTGGGTGAGCAGCACGGCATTGCCGAGGACGACGGCGAAGCCGAAGTCCTTGTCCGTGTAGTAGCCGCGGGCCGCGTCCCACTGGGTCTCGGACCAGCGGGTGTGCTGTGCCAGGACGCGCAGGTAGGTGGCGGCGATGCCGTCGGAGGCCGTTGCCGTCCCGGCGGCGGGCGCGTCAGCCGCCGCCTGTGCCACTCCGGCGCCGACAGGTAGGGCAGTCAACGCGCCGGCAGCACCCAGGAGTTGGAGGAAATGTCGGCGGCCGACCTGGGCGGGGTGGTGCGACACGGCGAGGCCTTCCGTTTGGACAACGTTGTCAAGCAGCATTCTCGACAGCCATCCGGGCGGGAGTCAACGGGTAGGGCGCAGTACGTAGTAAGGGCCGGGCGGTGATCACGCGGGAGCAGCCGGACACCCTCACCAGGACCGGAGGGCGTCCGCTCTGTCCATCGCCCAACGGGGTCTCCGCGTCGGGGAACGACAACAAGTCGCACTGGGGCAGCTCACTGGGCCGATAACCGTGCGCGAGAACGGATCGATGGGGACACAAACCGGCCGCAGTTCCCGGCCCCGGTCCTCGAGGATGGTCATGCCCCTGTCCCAGGCGATCCGCCCGGCGATCACCGTCGGGGCATGTGGCGGTGGCGTGCAGTTCGTGGGTGCCACCGTCGGCCCCTTCGGTGGGCGCCGGGTTCACCGAGACGGCGCGCCCCGGTCCCGGGTACGCCGCCTCCACGGCGGCGTACCGGGATCATCAGCGAAGTCGTCCTGGTGGGGCGGGAGAAGCCGCACCGTGGGCCGTCATCGCCTCACCCTTGTGGTCGTGGCAGGCGTTGTCAGGTGCGGGTCCAGTGCTGGTTGCTGCCGTTCGAGCACGAGTAGAGCTGGATCAGTGTGCCGTTGGCTGTTCCGGCTCCGACGGCGTCGAGGCAGAGGCCGGACTGGACGCCGACGATGGATCCGTCGGAGTCGAGGCGCCACTTCTGGTTGTCGCCGCCCCAGCAGCTGTAGATCTGGACCTTGGAGCCGTTGCCGGTGCCGGCGGCGTCCAGGCACTTGTTGCCGTAGACCCGCAGCTCGCCGGCGTCGGAGTACGTCCACTGCTGGTTGGTGCCGTTGGAGCAGTCCCACAGCTGGAGCTGGGTGCCGTCGGTGGTACTGGCGTTGGGCACGTCCAGGCAGCGGCCGGAACCGACGCCCTTGACCTGTCCGCCACTCGAAGGGGGCGGTGTGGAGGAGCCGCCGTTGAGCGCGTTGAGGACGGCGGTGTAGGCAGCCTTCTTGCTGCCGTCACCGTTGAACAGCAGCGGCGTGTCTCCCGATCGCCAGGAGTCGGTGTCGCGCACACCCCAGACGGTGATTCCGAGGCAGCGCGAGACGGCCAGGCAGTCGTTGGTCACGTTGGCGTAGGTCGAGGCCGGGGCGCCCTGGATGTCGAGTTCGGTGATGGCCACGTCGACGCCGAGGGCGGCGAAGCTCTGCAGGGTGGTGCGGAAGTTGCTGTTGTAGGGGCTGCCGCTGTTGAAGTGTGACTGGAAACCGACGCAGTCGATCGGCACACCGCGCTGCTTGAAGTCCTTCACCATGGAGTACACGGCCTGGGTCTTGGCCCAGGTCCAGTCCTCGATGTTGTAGTCGTTGTAGCAGAGCTTGGCCGCCGGGTCGGCGGCGCGCGCGGTGCGGAAGGCGGCCTCGATCCAGTCGTTGCCGGTGCGCTGCAGGTTGGAGTCCCGCCGGGCTCCCGAACTGCCGTCGGCGAACGCCTCGTTCACGACGTCCCACTGCGCGATCTTGCCCTTGTAGTGGCCCATCACGCCGTTGATGTGGTCGATCATCGCCTGGCGCAGGGTGCTGCCGCTGAGGCTCTGCATCCACCCGGGCTGCTGGGAGTGCCAGGCCAGGGTGTGGCCGCGCACCTGCTTGCCGTTCTGCGCCGCCCAGTTGTAGACGCGGTCACCGGCGGTGAAGTTGAACTGGCCCCGCTGAGGTTCGGTGGCGTCGATCTTCATCTCGTTCTCGGCCGTCACCATGTTGAACTCACGGCCCGCGATCGCCGTGTAAGCCGAGTCGCCCAGTTTTCCCGAGGCGATGGCGGTGCCGAAGTAGCGGCCGCTCTGCGCCGCCGCGGCGCCGAGTGTGCTCTCTGTGGCGTTTGCTCTCGGCGGCGCGACCAGGGCGGCGACCACACCGAGGACGCCGGCGACCAGCACCCACAGCAGACCGCGGATCTTCCGGTGGACAACATGTCTGGGAAGGGCATATGAGCCCATGACTGGTCCTCCAAGGCAGAAATCAGATCACGGAAGGTCGAGCGCAGGAATTTCGCGTCGTCCGCTCCCACGCGGCAGGCGGACGGACGCACTGAGTTACTGGCTGACTGACGGGTCGGGCCGGAGCCCGAGCGGCACGGCATCACCGGACACGCGATCACGGGACGGGACGGTCTCCGAGACAGACACGGGCACGGATCCGAGGTGCGTTTGCACATGGTGCAGTTGTTCAGGCGTGCGGAGATCCGGTCGTGCAGCACGGACTGCCCCGAGCCCGGTGCGGTCCGAAGTACCGGACTGTCGCAGGCTTCTCAGACAGAAATGATTGAGGAGTTGACCGTGCATCGTCAATCGCTTGGACGCAAAAAGTTTCTGATCCATTTACGAAAATTTCGACAACCCAGGAGCCGGGTGATGACGAGCCCCACCGTCTGCGGCTACCGAAGGCGCCGAGAAACGCGGTGTGACATGGGCCGACTGGCGGCGTGAGGTTCGACGTTTCGAACCTATCCTTCGAAATATTTCGTATCACATGTCGACACATGCGAGAGGTGTTGACGCCGTTCGTCGGTTGCTTATCATTCAGTTTGCTCGACTGTCCGACCTTCGTTCGATATTTCGTGCATGTTGAGCCGCTCGTTTGCGCAGCAGAGCAATTCCGGGGCACAGCAGAGCAATTCCGGGCCGCGCGCCGCCCGAACGAAGAGCCGTAAGGAGTCGCAGCGTGCATGTCATGGACCCGTCATTCACTCTCGAGGTTGAGGAAGTCCCCCATGCACAGAGGAAGTTGCCGCCGCAGGCGTACGCCTGCGGTGCTCGCCGCCGCTGCGGCGGTCCTGGCCGCGTTGGCGGCGATGCTTGAGGTCCACCGGTAGGCCGACGGAAGAGAACACGTGTCCGGCGGGTCGGGCCGGTGCCGGAGCCGGGGATGCCGCCGGTGAACAGCGGCTGCGGCGAGGCCCGTTCGCCGGCTGCGCCAGCATTCCCGTCGATAGACCAGACCCTGATCGGCGACGGCCAGAACATGTACCTCTTCTTCGCAGGTGACAACGGCAAGATCTACCGGGCGAGCATGCCCATCGGGAACTTCCCGGGCAACTTCGGCTCGTCGTACACGACGGTCATGAGCGACTCGACGAGCAACCTGTTCGAGGCGGTGCAGGTCTACAAGGTCCAGGGCCAGAACCAGTACCTCATGATCGTGGAGGCGATGGGCGCGAACGGGCGCTACTTCCGCTCGTTCACGACCTCCAGCCTGAGCGGTTCGTGGACCCCGCAGGCCGCGAACGAGAGCAACCCCTTCGCGGGCAAGGCCAACAGCGGTGCCACCTGGACCAACGACATCAGCCACGGCGACCTGGTCCGCAGCAACCCCGATCAGACCATGACCATCGACCCCTGCAACCTCCAGTTCCTCTACCAGGGCAAGTCCCCCAGCGCGAGCGGACCCTATGACCAGCTGCCGTGGCGGCCTGGTGTCCTCACCCTGAAGCGCTGACCTCCCCGGTCCAGGTGACCGCGACGCGGGGCGGTCCGCGAGTGTGTGGGTGAGCGGTTTACGGCGGGGGAGCGCCACCTGCTGACCGATGCCCACAGTCTGGAGGAAGCCCGGCCGTGCGGCGGCCGGGGTTCCTCCTGCTCGGGGCGGACCGGGCGGGATGTGAATCGTTCGGGTCTGGTCCGTAGTCGGTGGTGACGCCGAGTGGCTGCCAGGGCAGGAGGATGCGATGGCGAAGGGGGTTGAATCCGGCGCGTCCGTGCATCTGCCTCGTGATCCTCTTGGCGCGGGTGTTGACGCCTTCAGTGCGGCCGTTGTGGTGCGGCGAGGTGAGGCCGGTGTTGACAGCTGACCGGTCGAGTTCGAGGCCGTTGGTGAAACTGTGCAGGTGGGGCAGTGTGGCGGTGCGCGCGGTGGCGATCCACTCGGTGAGTTCCACATCGTTGCCCTCGGCCGGTTTCAGCAGGGCCGCGAAGCCGCGTACGAGATCGGCGAGAGCGGTCATCTCCGGGCAGGCCGCGGCGATCTTCCCCAGCAAGGAGGTTTCCTTCGGGCGCAGCTTGTCCGGGTGGGTGAGCAGGAGCCGGGTGGCTCGGCGTGGGGTGGTCACCGGGCGTTCCCCTCGGCGCGGCCTTGATTGAGGTAGCGGACCAGCAGGTTGGCGCTGCCGGTTTATCCCAACTCCTTTATCTCTTACAGCAGATGGGTGACCGGCACCGCCGGGTCGGCCAGGCGCCGTTCGCGGAGGTGGTCGCGGTAGGGGCGACGAGGGTGGGCCGGTAGGTGGGGGCGATTCGCAGAACCTGGGGTTCGGGCACGCGCGCGTAACGCTTGACGGTGGTCAGGGCCAGTTGCAGGCGGCGGGCGCATTCGAGCAGGCCGACGCCCTGGCCGAGGAGATCGTGGACCTTGTTCCAGCGTTCGCGAGTGGTCTGCTCGCGTACTACGCCGGGGCGCGACGGAGTGGGTCGATGGTGGCCCAGCAGCCGGCGTGGGCGCGAACTTCGAGCAGGAGTTTGCCGCACAGGTTGCGCCAGAGGCGCCAGCGGTCGCTGACCTGCACTGCGTCGGGCAGAACGCGGCGGACGGCCTCGGCGTAGGTGGCCGGGCCGTCCCGGCACGCGACCTCGACGCCGCTGCCGTGCTCGAGCAGCCAGGACTCCAGCGTCGTGGCCTCGCGGTCGGGCAGGACCATGACGCGCGCCTGCCGGTCTCGGCGTCCGTGATGATCGTGGCGTACCGGCGACGCAGGGCTGAATCGTCCACGCCGATCACCTGCGGGGCCGGTGGTTTCGGCGCGGGAAGGCGGCGCCAGAGATGGCGCAGCGCGGTACTGCGGGAGACCGGCACCGCCAGCCAGCCAGCCAGCCAGGCGGCGAGCCGGGCCGTCGCGCGGCCGCTTGACTCCCTGGCCACCTCGGCTGTCTGCGCGGCCGGCCGCACCGTGCGGCGCTGATGGCGCTCCAACAGCCCGGACGCCATTTTGCCGGAACGGCAACAGGAGTGGCGTGAGCGGCCACGATGGGTGACATTGGGCCCGTGACCGACGACATCACAGCGGGATCGCCCGCGTCTGACACTTGCTTGCCCGGCGACGGATACGTCGGAGACCCCGCGGTGCGGGCGGAGTGGGACAACCGATACGCCGACCGGCAACAGCTGTGGAGCGGCCGGCCCAACGGTGCGCTCGTGGCCGAGGTCGCCGGGCTCCCGCCCGGGCGCGTGCTCGACGTCGGCTGCGGCGAGGGCGCGGACGCCGTCTGGCTCGCGCGCGGCGGCTGGGACGTGACCGCGCTCGAGGTCTCGGGCGTGGCGCTGGAGCGGGCGGCCGGGCACGCGCGGGACGCAGGCGTCGCCGTTCGCTGGGTGCACGCCGCGCTGACGGAAGCGGCGCTCCCGCCGGCCTCCTTCGACCTGGTCTCCGCGCAGTATCCAGCCCTGCTGCGCACCCCCGACGCCGCAGCCGAGCGAGCACTGCTCGCGGCTGTCGCGCCCGGCGGCGTGCTGCTGCTCGTACACCACGCGGGGATGGACACCCAGCAGGCGCACGACAGCGGCTTCGACCCGGCTGACTACGTCTGGCCCTCGATGGTCGCCGCCCTGCTCACCGACGACTGGAAGGTGGAGGTGAACGAGCAGCGACCACGCCTGGCACCCGACGGCGGCGCCGGCGCGCACCATACCGACGACCTGGTGCTGCGTGCGCGACGGCTGCACTGAGCCCCTCCGCTCACAGCAGGCCCGGCATCTCGGCAGACTGGATGACCGAGCCACTGAGACTGGAGCCTGGTGGGAATCCGGTGCCAGGTGCCGTTCCGCTGCCACCGGCGGAACAGGTCGTAGCCCGGCCCCACGGCCCGTACTCGACAGGTACATCACGCCCCGGAACACCGGTACGGACCCGGAATCGTATGCCGTCGATCAACCGCCGCCGAGGCCAGACAGGCGGCCGCCCCGCCCCGACACGCTTCGGCAACAACGGCTCTAATATTGATCAGAGACTTATTGGGTTCACTCGTCGAGGATGTAGCGGACGTGCGGGGCCCTGAAGTAGCCGGTGACGACGTGGGGCTGGCGTTGTCGGCGGTGGAAGAACCGGCGGGTTTCGGCGGCGAGCGCGGCCTGGTCCCTGGCCCGGTGGGTGTGGGGCAGGCTGCGTTTCAGGTCGGCGTTGACCGGTTCGTCAGGGTTCAGCTCGGGTGAGTACGAGGGCAGGAAGTGCAGCTCGATCTCGTCGGCGTGGCCGGCGAGATAGGCCTGGACGGTTTTCGAGCGGTGGGCCGGGTGCCGGTCGACGATCAGGGCACCGGGAGAAAACGACCTCTCAGTACGGACCTGAGCAAGCCCCTCAAGCAATTGTGGATCCTCCGCGTGGACGAAGTCGGCGTGCTCTCGGCGTGCCGGGCGGAAGTCCTCGTACTGGGCGTACTCGGGCTTTCGCCCGGTGCGGCGAGAGGGCGTGCCAGGCGTCGCGGGGCGGGCGGGAGTGTGACGACAGGGCCTACTGCTCAGGTGCAGCGGCACGAGACACCGGGGTGTCCCGGTCGGCTCCGTCCAGGGCCACGGCCAGGCTCCGGGGGCGCATGTCCGTCCACG
>NZ_JBHJUW010000214.1:0-10484 GCF_042268205.1 Streptomyces sp. NPDC056160 | reverse complement strand
GCCGGTCGAATACGAGAACAACCACTACCTCGCAACCACGAAGCCCCAGGTCACACCCAACACCTGAGATCTCTACCGAACTCGGAACGGTTCAGATCTCCACAGTTCGAGGGGATTGACAAACGCCCCGAAGTCACCGCAGCCTGAACAACCCTGCTGATCCACAACTCTCGACAATTGCTCCTGATCGGGCACGTCCGACGACACACGTCGCCGACCTCACCCGCGGGGAGCGCGCAGTCAGTCCTTGGTCAGGTGCCGGAGGTAGCGCGCCGTGAGCCCGCGCTGCCACTTGCCGCTCGTCGTGCGGGGCAGGGTGCCGCGCGGTACGACGTGCACATCGACGGCGCCGAGGTCCAGACGGGCGGACACCAACCTCCGCAGACGGGCCGACAGATCGCCCGCCATCGCGAGGTCGTCTGTTTCCGCTATCACGACCATGCGTTCGCGGTCGTGGTCGGCCACCACCACACAGCGGCCGGACCCGCCGGGCAATCCTGTCCGGACCACGTCCTCGACGTCCTCGGCGAAAAAGTTGCGGCCCGCCACGATGACCATGTCCTTGGCTCTGCCCGCGATGTACAGCTCACCGCCCACTCGCACGCCCAGGTCGCCGGTGTGCAGCCAGCCGTCTCGCAGGAGCGGGGTCAAGGTGTGCTCGCCCGGCAGCAGGTAGCCGTCGGCGAGCGAAGGACCGCGCAGGACGATCTCACCGACCTCGCCTTCGGCCAGTTCGCGGCCGTGTCCGTCACGCAGACCGAGGTCGAGTCCCGGGACGGCGCGCCCCACCGAGACCAGCCCGGTCGCGTTGTCCGCGTTGCCGGGGAGGATGACGGCCCGGCTGTGTTGTGCCAGGGATTCCCGGTCGAACCACACCACCTTCGCGGGGACGTCCGCCGGGGGACAGGCGACGGACATGACGGCCTCGGCCATGCCGTAGACCGGCTTCATCGCCGTAGCGACCAGTCCCGAAGGCCTCAGAGCCTTGGCCAGGCCGGCCACCGTGCAGGGTTTCACCGGTTCACCGCCGTTGAGAGCCAGCCGCAGGGAACCCAGGTCCAACGCGTCCAGCATGCCGTCCGGACACGATGCGACGATCCGGTCGTATCCGAAGTTGGGGCTGCCGAACACCGTCGCCCTACAGGCACTGACGTGTTTGAGGACTTCCCTCGGCCTGCGCACGAACCGCCACGGAGTGAACAGATGGTGCTCGTAGCCCAGCCACAGACCATAGACCAGAGTGATCAGCCCGAAGTCATGGAACAGCGGCACCCAGGAGACGACCACGTCGTCCATGCCGATGGAGCTGGCCCCGGAGGTCGCCGTCAGACACGCGAGCACCGCTCGGTGAGAGAGAACCACTGCCTTGGGGCGGGCGGTGGTTCCCGAGGTGAACTGCACGATCGCCGGGGCTTCCGGCCGGGTCACCAGGCCGACGGGCCGAACGGGCGCCGGGGCGCAGTCGGACACCGCGACGACCGCGAGGTCCGGCCTCACCCTTGCAAGCTCTTGACCGATCTCCGCGTACTCCCCGCCCACCAGCAGATGCCGCAGACCGGCGATTGCCGGGGCGAGGGCAGTAGCCACCTTGCTCGCCGAAGCGTGCCCGGGTGGCACGGGGAGCACGGTGATGGCGCCGCCCGCAGCCCACACACCGAACATGGAAGGAGCGAATTGCGGTGAGGTGCCGATCAGCAGGCCGACGGGCGTGCCCTCGGTGACGCCGAGTCTCACCAGTGCTTCGGCTACTCCACGGGCCCGTGCGGGAACGTCGCGGTGCAGCAGCGTTTCTCCGGCCTCGGGGAACACCAACCGCGTGTGACCGCGGTCGTCGTCGAGGTGGTCGAGCAGCTCGGCCAAGGTCCGGACCATGGACCTGCCAGAATGTACCAATGTGTTGTCGCCCATTGCGGGGTCTACCTCTCAAGCTGGTCGGTGCGGCGGTCTCGTACTCACTGGCCCCGCGTGAGCAGACAGGTGCTGCTGACACCGGCTCCGACACTGACGTGCAGATGGTGTTCTCCCTGACCGGGCGGCGGATGTTCGGCGAGGTTGGCGGGCAAATCACCGCAACCGAGATGGCCGGTCCGTTGCCCGACGCGCACGACCTTGTCACGCAGCGCTGCGGGCAGCGCGGTGGCGGTCAGGTGGTCGGACAGCGTGCGCCCGATCCTCGGGAGCAGTACCGCGGTGATCGTGGGGCTGTCTGCGTACAGCGCGGCGTCATCGAGTACTTCGTCGACGGCCCGGCGCACACAACGACTGATCTCGCGCAAGGTGGCCCTGCTCGGGGGCTCGTAGCGCCTGACGCTTCGCTCGAACGGGTGCGAAGTGGGGTAGGCGAGTTCCAGCCCGTTGTTCCCTGCGGAGGCGATCGCCTCGACCACCTGCGGTCCCCGCCCCCGGGTGAGGACGGTCGCGGTGGCACCGTCGCCGAGGGGCGGCACGGACTGCCAGCGGTCGTACGGCAGCACGCCGAAGACGTCGGCTGTCGTCACGAGAGCGGCCCCGGCACGCGGCTCGGCCAGCAGGTGGGCGACGGCGAGCTGCAACGCCCCGCCGCCACCGTTCGACATCTGGTGCACGCCGATCGCCGGGCAACCGAGTGCGTTCAGCTCTCTGGCCACCCGGTGGGGCGGGGTCCACGTGCCGGGGCCCTGGTCGTAGACCCAGGAGTGGACGAGCAGTCCCAGCTTCTGTGGCCGCACCTCAGCCGAGTCGAGAGCGCGGCGTGCCGCCAGACACGCCATCTCCGTCGCGGTGCGGTCCGAGGTCGGCAACTGCTCGAAGTCCTCGCCGGAGGAGTCGGCCGGCAGCAAGACTCCGCGCTCCTGTGCCAGCGTCGCCGGGTAGGCGTCGTCAGGCAGCCACAGCGCACAGGCCGCGACGGTGACCGCGCCCGCCACCCTCATGAGCGCGGCCCCGTGAGCCGGATCGGTATGCGTTCGGGGCCGCGCGGGCCGAATCCGCCGTACCACACGAGCTCTTCCACCGGCAGCTCCAGGCGGAGGCCGGGGAAGCGCCGCAACAGCGCAGGCCATGCGGTGGCGGCCGTACGGCGCGCCAGGTGCGCCCCCATGCACCGGTGCACTCCACCGCCGAACGACAGGTGGCCGGGGCCCCGGCTGCCCCGTCGGGCGGCGGCCGGGCAGGCCGCGTCGTCGTTGGCGGCGACGATCAGGACCATGACTGCCTCTCCCGGCTCGATAGCCTGACCGGCGACCACCATCGGTTCGGTGGCGAATCGCCAGCTCGTGAAGGAGATCGGCGGATCGCTTCGGAGCAGTTCTTCGACCACCGCGCCCGGGTCGCCGGTCAGCAGCTCGGTACGCGCGCGGGAGTCCTCCAGCAGCTTGGCAGCCCCGTAGCCGAGCAGAGGAATCGTCACCACTCCGCCGATCACGACCATGGCCAGGTTTGAGGCGATCTCCCTACGGCTCAGCAAGCCGTCCTGCTGCGCCCGCAGCAGTGCTTCGAGCAGGTCGCCGTGGCCGTCCTCCGGTGTCCTCTCCTGCCAAGCGCGTTCCACCGCCTCCGCGACGACGTGATACGCCCGGACCATGTCCGGATCAGTCGGGTCTGCGGGCCCCAGCAGCTTCTCTCCCTGCAACATGATGATCTTCGTGAGGTCCGCTGGGACGCCGACCATGCGACCCACCACGTCCAGGGCGAGCGGAGTGGCGAAGTCGGCGATCAGGTCGGCGGTCTCTCGGGTGGCGAGTGCGACGAGCCGGTCTTCGATCGCCTCGTCGATGACGGCCTGCCGTCTCGCCATGGCCGTCTCGGAGAGGTACTTGCCCATCACGCGCCGGATCCTGGTGTGGTCCAGTCCGTCGAGGTTCATCAACTGCCGCCCGCTCACGGCAGTGAAGTCCTCCGGCACCCGGCGGCTGCCGACGGCCTGGCCGTATCTCGCCACCGGGAGCGGGTCCTTGGTCAGTCGCGGGTCACGCAGAGCCGCCTCGGCCGCCGCGCGATCGGTGATCAGCCATACAGAAACCTCGCCAGGGAGCACGACGCGATGCACGGGGCCGCGCGCCGCCAACTCCTTGAAGACGGCCGGACGCGGTACTCGGTGGAAGTCGTCCGTCTCGAGCGGACGGCACAGTGCCGTGCGGGGCTCGCTCATCCGGCCAGGCTCTTCTCATGATGCCGCTCGATCGCGGCGGCCAGTTCACCGATAGTGCGCGCGGTGACGAGTTCGTTGTCCTCCAGTTCGACACCGAGACGGTCCTCGATCATCATCAGGCCGCGCAGCATCGCCAGGGAACTCATGTTGGGCAGGTCCCGCAGCGACGCGTCGACCGCCAAGTCGGTGGTCGCCCCGTCGATCCCCAGTGCCTGCACGAGCACGTCCCGGACCAGCGCGGTGAAGTCGATGCCATCTCCGGCGATTTCGTCTGGGCTGCGCAATGGAAATCCTCCTCGTCCTGTGAACAACATCAAAAGTCGCGAGCAGGGGCCGACCATGGGAGCCTGCCGCGACGGGGAAGGTCCCTCTGGGTCATGGCCCCGCCGTCATGGGTGCGCGGGTGATGCGGTGGCTCCCCTCAAGCGGTCTCATGGACGGGCCGGTTGCGCTGAGCCCACCTCACCACCGGCGGCGCCACCAGACCGAGCGACATGAAGACCAGACCGAGCACGAACCAGCCGGGTCGGCCCATGGAGATGCAGAGCAGTCCCAGCACGGGTGGCGCGATCGCGTTCGCGAAGACGAAACCCATGTTGTAGACGCCCGTGTACTCTCCGACGGCGTGCGGCGGAGCCAGCCCGTAGCTGAGTTCGAAGCCGGCGGAGGTCTGCCACAGCTCGCCGGCGGTGTGGACCACCGTGGCCAGCAGGACGGTCAGCGCCGCTACCCAACCCGGCAGACCCGGCAGCAGGGCGAAGAGCGCAGTCGAAGCCAGGAAGGCGAGACCGGCGCGGCGCATCGCACGTCCGGCGGCGGCCGCCGTGGCGATCCCCCGGCTGGCCCGGACCTGCAGGAACACACACAGCGACGTGTTGGTCATGGCGACCGCGCCGATCAGCCAACCGGGGGCGTTCGTGTCGCCAACGAGCCACAGAGGCAGGGCGAACACGAGCACCGCGTACTGCATGCACATCATGCCGTCCAGCGTGGTGAGGGACAGGTAGGGCAGGTCGCGAAGGGTGATCCAGCGGTCCCCCTGACCTGGATCGGGCATCGGTGCCACCCGGGGTACGCGGCTGACCAGCACCGCGGACACCGCGTAGGTGAAAGCGTCCCCGAGCACGAGGGCGAGGTAGGTCGGTCGCGTGTCGATCTGGATGACTGCCGCAGCCGCGGCCCCGCCGACGGCCATGCCCACGTTGGTCAGGGACCGCAGGTATGCGCGGAACGCGGCGGGATTCCCGCCGCCCAGGGCCCGGATCATCGGGCCGCGCGCCGCGAAGCTTGCCGCCTGTGCGAACTGGAGCAGACACACCGAGACGAGAAACGTCAGGAAGGAGTGGACGAACACGAGCGAGGCCGCGACGACACCCTGGCATAGCAGTGTCACGGTGTACGTCTCGCGCGAGCCGCGCCGGTCCGCAAGACGGCCCGCGGCCACGCCGCCCACGAAGCCGCACAGGGAACTGACCCCGAGGCCCACGCTGACCTGCGACACCGGTAGTCCGGCCGAGCGGGTGAAGAAGAGTGCCTGGCCGGTCACGTAAAGGCCGTTCCCGACGTTGTTGACCAGTTGGGCCGCAGCCAGCAAGCCCTGCGGTCCGCTGTCGGGTATCAGACCCGGTCTCCTTGTCCGCATCGCGCTCAGCGTCACTTCCGATCTGCGTCCTGTCTGGCGTGGTGGGCACGTGTCCGCGTCGATGTTCGGCAGGCGGAAGGGGAGCCGGCGGCTCTTCGCGGATGATCGGTGCCCGAGGCCGGTCCGGCTGGCCGCCGGGATGAGCCCTACGGGTCATACGCCGAACTCCTGGAAGGCGATGGTCTTCTCGACGCGGTAGTGCTCGACGCCGAGCAGTTCCCGGATGATGTACGAGTTCCGGTACGCGCCCATGCCCAGATCGGGGCTGGTGAGGCTGTGGGCGTGGACACCGCCGTTCTGGAGGAAGACACCGCGGCCGGTGACGTCGATGGTGTAGTTGCGGGCGATCTGGAAGCGGCCTCGGCTGTCGAAACGGAGGCGGTCCCTGACGGGGTCCAGGAAGGCGGGGGGCTCGTAGTGGTAGCCGGTGGCCAGGACCAGGCCTTCGGTGCGGACCTCGAAGTCCTTGTCCTGCTCGGACTGATGGAAGCCGAGGGTGTATGAACCGTCGCGGTACCGGGCGCTCACGAGGGATGAGTTGGTGAGCAGCCTGGTGGCGACGGCACGGCCGCCACTGTCGACCTTCTTCTGGTACAGCAGGTCGAAGATTGAGTTGATCAGATCCGAGCTGATGCCCTTGAAGAGGATCTTCTGCTGTGCTTCCAGACCGTATCGGGTCGCTTCGGGAAGAGCGTGGAAGTAGTCGATGTACTCCGGAGACGTCATCTCCAGGGTCAGCTTGGTGTATTCTAGCGGGAAGAAGCGTGGGGATCGGGTGACCCAGTTCAGCTGATAGCCGTGCACATCGATCTCAGCGAGCATCTGGTAGTAGATCTCGGCCGCGCTCTGGCCGCTGCCGACGATCGTGACGGACTTCTTCGACTGTAGCTCCGCCTTGCGCTGAGCGTACTCGGAGCTGTGCAGGAAGTCGCCGCTCAGCCCGTCGCAGACCGAGGGGACGAAGGGCACAGTACCGGTACCGAGTATCAGACGGCGCGCCAGGTAGCTCACTCCGGAATCGGTGCGGACGACATACACCTCGTCCTCGTACGTCACCTCGACGACGGCCGTGCCGAAGCGGACATTGCTCAGCCGGTCCGCCGCCCAACGGCAGTACGCGTCGTACTCGACACGAAGCGGGAAGAAGTTCTCACGTATGTAGAACGAGTACAGACTGCCCTTCTCCTTCAGATAGTTGAGGAAGGAGTACGGGGATGTCGGGTCGGCGAGGGTGACGAGGTCCGACATGAACGGGGTCTGTAGGCGGGTGCCTTCCAGGAGCATACCGCCGTGCCACTTGAAGGCTGGCTTGGCCTCCAGGAAGAGGCCGTCGAGTTCGGCGATGGGTTCGGTGAGGCAGGCAAGGCCGAGGTTGAAGGGGCCGAGCCCGATTCCCGCGAAGTCGTACGTCTTGGAGCGGGGGTCAGCCGAGGCGCTCACGGGCGCTCCCCAGATAGTACTCGGCGTAGCCGGCGATCAGGTCGAGAACCGTGGAGATGTCGGCTACCGTGGTCTCAGGGTTGAGCAAGGTGAACTTCAGGTAGGTGCGCGTGCCGACCCGGGCGCTCGCGATCACGGCCTCGCCGGAGTCGAACAGGGCCTTGCGGGCGTGGAGGTTGGCGCGGTCGATCTGGGCCGGGTCGGTGTCGTCCACCGGGACGTAGCGGAAGACCAGGGTGGAGAGGGCCGGCTCGACGGCGACATCGTAGCGGGGGTCGGCATCCAGCATCCGCCAGCCCTCGGCGGCCCTGTCGCAGACCTCGTCGAAGAGCTGTCCCACGCCGTCGGCGCCCATCACGCGCAGAGTCAGCCACAGTTTGAGGGCGTCGAAACGGCGGGTGGTCTGGAGGGACTTGTCGACCTGGTCAGGCGTGCGGTCGGCCACCGGACGGCGCGCGCCGGGGTCGCCGGCGCGGTAGGTGGCGTGACGCAGGGCAGCCGCGTCCCGGACCAGCATGGCGGAGGAACTCACCGGCTGGAAGAACGACTTGTGGTAGTCGACGGTGACCGAGTCGGCGCAGTCGAGGCCGGTGAGGCGGTCCTGGTACTTCAGCGAGGTGAGCAGTCCGCAGCCGTAGGCGGCGTCGACGTGCAGCCATACGCCGTTCCCTTGGCACAGATCGGCGATCTCGGGGAGCGGGTCGATGGAGCCGAAGTCGGTGGTGCCGGCGGTGGCGACGACGGCCATGGCGACGAGTCCGTCCCGCTTGCAGCGCTCCAGTTCGTTGGCCAGGGCGGCGGTGCTCATCCGCTTGTACTGGTCTACCGGCACGGAAACCACGGAGTCGTGGCTCAGGCCGAGCAGCTTGGCGGACTTCTGCATGCTGAAGTGGCTGACCTCGGATGTGAAGATCCGCAGGGTGGCGAGGCTGTCGCTCTTGGCCTCCTCGCGAGCGAGGAGCAGCGCCTGGAGGTTGGACTGGGTGGCGCCGGAGGTGAACACACCGTCGGCGGTGGGGGCGAGGCCGATGCGGCGGGCCGTCCAGTCGATGAGCCTGCGCTCGATCAGGGTGGCGCCGGCCGACTGGTCCCAGGTGTCCATGGAGGAGTTCACGGCAGACAGGACCGCCTCACCGAGCACAGCAGGGATGACGACCGGGCAGTTGAGGTGGGCGAGGTAGCGCGGGTGGTGGAAATAGACCGCGTCGCGGAGGTAGACGTCCTCCAGCTCGTCGAGCGCTGCGGCGGTGTCACCGAGAGGGTGCTCAAGGTCGACGGCGTCGATACGGGGGGAGAGGGCGTCGACGGTTACGCCGGTGAACGGGCGGTCGGTGGTGGCGAGCTTGGCCGCCACCCGCTCGACTCCTTGGATCACGGAGCTGCGGTACTGATCTGCGGTGAGGCCATTGAGCAGGTGTGAACGCATACGGGTCCTCCGTGGGGGCGATCCGTGCCGGATGTCTATTCGGGCTGACCTGCGTATTTCACTCGTTGCGGGGCCAGGTCTCGGCACCCGAACCTCGGATCGGGAGGGATTTTCATGGTGCTCGGCAGGAGTCGGCTTCGTGAAGTTCGCCGGAGTTCGTCGCCGGAGTTCCCAGTGACGCGTCGAGTTCCGTGAGCGAAGCGGGTCGGTTGCGGCCCAGTGACTCATGCGCCGACACGAACTCATGCGCACACTGCGCGGTGGCGCAGCTTATCTCTCCGGCGAGTATGACCGCTCCCATTAGCGCAGCCAGTTTTCTCGCCTTTCCTGGACCGGAACAACCCACCATAGACAGAGTGGCCTCGTACCCGGGAAGCCCGGTACCACCGCCCACCGTTCCCACGATGAGGCTCGGTATGGTCAGGCATACTTCCAGCTCGTCCGGCCCCACCAATCTTGCCTCTACGATCACCTGAGCGCACTCGGCCAGGTATGCCATGTCCTGGCCGAAGGCTTGGAAGAGCGCAGCCATTCCGTTCGCGGCATGAATGTTCAGCGAGTAGCTGGCATGGTGGGCCAACGTACTGCTGCATTCTCCCAGAAAACGCTCCAGTCTCTCCGGGCTGGTTCGAGTCATGTATTCCATGACGTCGCGTCGTAGCACCGTGCGAGCCAGTACCTGCTTGCCCTTCCGGCGCAGCGGGATGCTTTTCTTGTCTTCAGGGTAGGGGAGCATGTCGTGCTCGACAAGATCAGTGTTCTGGGTGATGAACTCCGCGACCTGGCTGATCGCCTTGCTGGCCATGTTGCTTCCCATGGCGTCGCCAGTCGTGAAGGAGATGGTCAGGAGTACGCGCGTGGCCTGACGATCGTAGGAGAGGTCCGCGACACTCAAGTGCCCGCTGTTCATCACCGCGATGTTGCAGATACGTTTCTTTTGTTCATGGCACCAGTCCACCAGCCTCCGCGCATCGGACAACGTCGCGCAGGTGAACTGGACAGACCGCAGAAACCGGTCTCCGAAGACCTCCACTTCGCAACCGCCGGAGGCGTTCATCACCTTGGCTCCTCGTGCGTAGGAAGCCACAAGGGCCCCTTCGAGAGTTGCCATGGGAACGACGAATCTGCCGTTCAGTTCGTCACCGTAGATATCGAACGGGCCGCAGAGTCCGGTGGGTACGCTGACGGCGCCGATGAAGTTCTCTATGTTCCCGGCCACCTGATCCTCGGTGAGCGCGGTCTGTAGAGGTTCACAACTTCCGCCAGCCAGGCGTGCGGCCAGTTCTACTCGTTGACGGTAGTCGTGTCGCGGAACAGAGAAGTCCATGCTGCAACTCCCGGAGGTGGGATGATGGGAAGCGGTGTCAATGTTCTGCGTTCAGAGCCGGTTGGGACGGCAGGCCGATGAATGGTTCGATCGAAACAGGCGTGCACTGCGAAACCTCTCCGAACCAGCAGGGTCGGTAACACTGCATCACACTAGAACGCGGAAGGGTCGGCGGGCAATGACTCAAAAGCAACTACAGATGACTCTTCACATGACTTGACGTCAGGTTTGTCTCACTTTCACCAAGTATGCGCCGAGTATCTACGCGGCGCGTCCGGGTTGAATGGCCATACGGATTTGCGTGGCGGTAGTTGTCAAGTCAAATGAGACGTTTACGTCGCTATGTGGTTTGTAGTTCGGGTTGTGTTCGTTTGGTGGGGTCGTTGATCCAGACCTCGCCGGGTATTTCGGGTGGCTTCGGCCGACGGGCGAAGCGTTCGGGGTGGCGTTCGTAAGCCCCGGCGAGGGCGACAGCCCTGTGGTCTCTCACCTCCTGGGCGGTGCCGAAGTGGACGGATGC
>NZ_JBHJUW010000213.1:0-10535 GCF_042268205.1 Streptomyces sp. NPDC056160 | reverse complement strand
CCAGCACCTCAGCCCGCCTGGTCTCCAACGCCTCCATCAACGACGGCACACCACACCCACCCTCGCTCAGCACCCGCATCCCTCACGGCGGGCTCAACCCGGCGACGGTAGAAGTCGGCACGACCGGACACATCCCGAACCTCTGTGAATCACCCCAACGAGGCACCCTCATCAGATCTGCACCCAACCCAGAATCAGGCCCCAGTACTGTGACTTCGCATGACCGACACCGAGATCGAGATCACCGCAGACCTGGTCCGCGACCTGCTGCAGGAGCAACATCCAGACCTTGCAGGGCTGGACATTCGCGAGGTTGGAGGCGGCTGGGGCAACCAAATGTGGCGCCTCGGAAAGGAGTTGGCCGTGCGCATGCAGCGCATGGACCCCACCCCGGAGCTCCAGCTCAAGGAGCGGCGGTGGCTACCCGTGCTCGCCCCACGCCTGCCGCTCCCGGTGCCGACCCCGGTACGGTTCGGCGAACCGTCCGAGCACTTCCCCAAGCACTGGACCGTGATGACGTGGGTTCCCGGCGAGCCGCTGGACCACAGCTCGATCAGCCGCGGCGACCACGCGACCGACACGCTGGCGGGCTTCCTCCGGGCGCTCCACGTGGAGGCGCCCGCCGAGGCGCCGATCAGCTCGGACTTCGGTGCTCACCCCAACAAGTGCACGGACGGCTTCGACCACTTCTTCCACTCCGTGGTCCCCGACGACCTCGCCGATGACGTTCGGGCCGTCTGGGACGACGCTGTCGCGGCGCCCGAGTGGGAGGGCCCGCCACTGTGGGTGCACGGCGACCTTCATCCCGCGAACGTCGTCGTCTAGGACGGAAGGCTCTCGGGCATCGTCGACTTCGGCGCCCTGTTCGCCGGCGATCCGGCGTGGGACCTCGCGGCCGCATGGGTCATCCTTCCCGCGGGCGCCGCCTCACGGTTCTTCAGCGTGTACGCGCAGGCAGACGAGGGGACGATCCGGCGCGCCCGCGGGCTGGCCGCTCTGAAAAGCCTGTTCCTCATGCTCATGGGAGAGAACGGAGACCGGGGCGTTCCCGGCGGCAAGCCGACATGGGGCCCCGCAGGCCGGGCAGCACTCGGTCGTGTTCTGAGCGGCGGTCTGGGATAGGCGCGGAGCGACCGAGCCGCATCCGCTAGCCGCTGCCGACGTTGCCACGATCTCTGTCTTGTCCCCGCCGGCCGCGGGCGGGATTCCCGGAGCACAACGACCCGGCCCGGACGGCGGATGCGGCGCTCACTCCTCCTGGTCGTCGTCAACGTCAAGGTCGGCAGTGTCCGGGTCGGGCGGGGGCCGCAGCCCCGCACGAGCTGGGAGGCGGTGAAACGGTAGCGGCCCCGGCAGTTGGGGTTCTTGTGCTTGAGCGGGGACTGCCGCGGTGCCGCACTGGGCATGGTCGTGATCACGTACGTGCCACGCGGCCGGTAACCGCCGGGCGCCGAAGCCGACTCCGCGCTGCCGGGGAAGGCAGTGGTCAGGCCCTCGGCACAGCGACTGCCTGCGGGTTCGGCTCGGCGGCCTCCGCGGAGGCGTCGCTCAGGCCGAGGCGGAGGTGCTCGACGTGGTACAGGGCCTGGTCGAGCAATGCGCAGACGTGGTCGTCGTACAGGGAGTACACCACCGAGCGGCCCTTGCGGGTGCCCACCACCAGGTCGAGGTTGCGCAGCAGGCGCAGCTGGTGGGAGCAGGCGGACTGCTCCATGCCGACCTCGGCGGCCAGCTCGGTCGCCGGCAGCGGCCCCTCGCGCAGCCGGGCGAGGATCAGCAGCCTGGACGGGGTGGCCAGGGCCTGCAAGGTGGTGGCCACCCGGGCAGCACTGGCTGCGTCCAGGCGTGTGCGCGGAACGCTGTCGGCCGGCGGTTCGGCTCCATGACCCATGTGCCCATCGTACGACGCTCCATGAACACATGAATCGATGTTCATTCATTCCTGTTACGGTGGTGGGGTTGGACGCTGTTCGCTCACGTCTGCGCAAAGGACCCCTGTTCCGATGTCTTCCACCCTCATCCGCCCGGCGGCCGCCGGTGACGCGGCCGTGCGTGACGCGGTCGCGCCCCGGCGCCGCACAAGGATCTTCACGCTGCCCGAGGCTCGCTGGGCGGCAGCCGCCCTGGTGCTGTTCCTGATCGCGTTGCCGCTCTACCTGCTCGGGGCGCCGGCGTGGTGCTGGGGGCCGCTGTTCGCGCTCACTTACGCCACCGGGGGATGGGAGCCCGGCTGGGCCGGATTGCAGGCCCTCGAAGACAAGACGCTGGATGTGGACCTGCTGATGGTCGTCGCGGCGCTGGGGGCGGCGGTGATCGGGCAGGTTCTGGACGGCGCGCTGCTGATCGTCATCTTCGCCACCTCCGGCGCACTGGAGGCGATCGCCACCGCCCGCACAGCCGACTCGGTGCGCGGCCTGCTCGACCTGGCTCCCACCACCGCGACCCGCCTGCTGGACGGCGGCAGCGAGGAGACGGTCCCCACCGATCAGCTGGCCGTGGGCGACGTCGTCCTGGTGCGCCCGGGCGAGCGGATCGGCGCGGACGGCCGCGTTCTGGACGGGGCCAGCGAGGTGGATCAGGCCACCATCACCGGCGAGCCGCTGCCGGTGGCCAAGCAGGAGGGCGACGAGGTGTTCGCCGGCACCCTGAACGGCACCGGCGTGCTGCGGGTGAAGGTCGAGCGTGACCCTTCGGATTCGGTGATCGCCCGGATCGTGGCCATGGTCGAGGAAGCTTCCGAGACCAAGGCGCCCACCCAGCTGTTCATCGAGAAGGTCGAACAGCGGTACAGCCTCGGCATGGTCGCCGCCACCCTCGCGCTGTTCGCGCTTCCCCTGCTCTTCGGTGCAGCGTTGCAGCCGACGCTGCTGCGGGCGATGACCTTCATGATTGTCGCCTCGCCGTGTGCGGTGGTGCTGGCCACCATGCCGCCGCTGCTGTCCGCGATCGCCAACGCCGGGCGCCACGGCGTGCTGGTGAAGTCCGCCGTGGTGATGGAGCAGCTCGGCCAGGTCGACGCGGTGGCGCTGGACAAGACCGGCACACTGACCGAGGGCACCTTGCGGGTGACCGACATGCGCCCGCTGGCCGCCTCCGGCCTGAGCGAGGAGGAACTGCTGCGGATCGCGGCGGCGGCCGAGTACCCCAGCGAGCACCCGCTGGCCCGCGCGATCGTGGACGCCGCCCGCACCCGCGGCCTGGACATCCCCGCGGTGGAGGACTTCGCCTCCGCCCCCGGCACCGGCGTGACGGCAACCGTCGAGGGCAAGGCCGTCGCGGTCGGCAGCCCCACCCGGCTGCTGAACGGCCGCAACCACCCGGCCGTCGAGCTCGCCGCCCGGTTGGAGGACGAGGGCACCACCGCTGTCCTGGTCGAGATCGAGGACACCCCCGTCGGGGTGCTGGGCCTCGCCGACCGGCTGCGCGAGGAGGCCGCCGCCACCGTCACCGCCCTGACCTCCCTGACCGGAACCGCTCCGGTGCTGGTCACCGGCGACAACCCGCGCGCCGCCGCCCGCGTGGCGGAAGAGGTCGGTATCACCGACGTCCGCGCGGGGCTCCTGCCGCAGGACAAGGTCAGCGCCGTCCAGGAGCTGGAGCAGGCCGGACGGAAGGTGCTGGTGGTCGGCGACGGCGTCAACGACGCGCCCGCGCTCGCCGCCGCGCACACGGGCATCGCCATGGGCCGGGCCGGCTCCGATCTCGCCCTGGAGACCGCCGACGCCGTCGTCGTCCGCGACGAACTGGCCACCGTCCCCACCGTCGTCGCGCTCTCCCGCCGCGCGCGGCGCCTGCTGGTGCAGAACCTGGTCATCGCCACGGTATTCATCACCGGCCTGGTCATCTGGGACCTGGCCGGGACCCTGCCGCTGCCGCTCGGTGTCGCCGGGCACGAGGGCTCCACCGTCATCGTCGGCCTGAACGGCCTGCGCCTGCTGGCCGACGGCGCCTGGCGCCGCGCACGCAGCGGGAGGGCCCAGTGAGCCGCCGCAGCCGCGAGGCCACTTCTGCGAATGCGGGGGCGGCCCACTGCACGGTCACCGTCTGCCGCGGCTGCTGCTGCGGCACGGCGAAGGTCCCCGGCCTTGACCACGCCGCCCAGCTCGACCAGCTCCGCTCATCCCTCGCACACCTCGCCCGGGTACGCGTCACCGGCTGCCTGGACGCCTGCGAGCACGCCAACGTCATCGTCATCCAGCCCTCCGCCGCCGGTCGCGCGGCCGGCGGACGGCCCGTCTGGCTCGGCCTGGTCAACGACCAGGACACCGCCGACGACATCGCGGCCTGGGTCGAAGCCGGCGGACCGGGCCTGGCCGACCCTCCCGGCGTCCTGGACCTGTACACCTTCAGCCCGTCCCGCCGCATCCGCCAAGCCGTCGAGCCCTGACCCGTCCGAGGCGGTAAGCGTCACCGGCCGCATCCCCTGAGTGATGGGGCGTCAGTCCTGGGGCGCCAGGGCAGTCGTACGCTGGGCTGTCCGGCGTCGCGGCTGGTGCGCTCGACCATGGTGGTGGCCCACAGTGATGCGACCGCGCTCTGGAAGGCGAAGCCTGTCTGGTCGTCGGCGGCTGCCACGCCCGCAGGCTTACGCTCCCGGGCATGAGCAGGTTCTACGCCACAGTGTGTCTACCGCCGACCCCACCGGGAGAGGTTCTGCAGGCGATAGCCACCGCCATGGCGCCCTACGATCTCAACCTCGGCTCCGAGAACTCGAATCCGGACGGCCACTGGGACGGGTGGACCATCTGCTCCACCGCGCACAACGCCTACCTCGTACTACCCCGGCACGACGGCGACCCCAGGCTCGTCACCGCCGCAACCGTGCCGCGCGGGATGGTGGAACTCGATGTCCTCGGGTCACTGGAGTGCTGCGGCGGACCGCGGGGCCTGCTCGAATTCGACGCCGAGCCGTTTCGCTCTGGGGTGCATGAGCTACGGCGACCCGACCGTGCCCGGCGCCTACCGGTGGGCACAGACGTGTCCTGAGTCGGGAATTCGCTGCGTAGGTCTTCGGTGGTTCGGCTTGACGGCCGGGTGGCGAGGACGGGACGGCCGATGGCCGAGCTGGTGCTGACCGGTCCCGGCCATCCAGCGACGGCTGACCGCACACTTCCGCTTCCATGTGCACTTCACGCCCACCAGCTCCTCCTGGCTCAACCAGGTCGAGCGGTGGTTCGCACTGCTGACGGGCAAACAGATACGGCGAGGTGCCCACAGGAACGTCCAGTCCCTGGAGAGGGACATGCGCAGCTGGATCAGGACCTGGAACGAAGAGCCGAAACCCTTCGTCTGGACGAAGACCGCGGACCAGATCCTGGAACGCCTCGCAAGGTATCTGAAGCGAATTCCCGACTCAGGACACTAGCCGAAGCCGCCCGGCCCCTGGTACGGGTACGCGGCCGGCCGCCTCGCCCTGCAGGGCGGCGTTCACCTCTCCCCCCCCCGGCGCGGGCGGCGGTAGCGCAGCGAGGGGCCGTCCGTCCGAGCTTCGGCTGGCGTACGAGTCGCGCCACCGGGCCCCGCGCCGACGGCTGCCGGCGTGCGGCGTGCCGGCCTGCGCGGTGCCGGCGGCCGTCGTCCTGGTGGTGTCCACCGCACAGCCGGGCGGCGCCAGGGCCGGCCGGGCGCCGGGACGAGGAGCGAGCCGGCGCGGGTGCCGGTCGCGGCGGGCCGCGGCTCCGGTCCGGGCGCCGTGTCAGCCGGGGGTCAGTACCATGCGGAAGCGCGCCCCGCCGGAGAGCATCTTGCGGTAGGCCCCGTCCACGTCGTCCAGGGGGACGGTCTCGGTCATGGGGCGGATGCCGTGCAGGGCGCTGAAGGCCATCGTGTCCTCCACGTCCTGCGAGGTGCCCGACGGGTGGCCGCGCACGACGCGGCCGGTCATCAGCAGCTGGGCCGGGCTGATGCCGAGCGGCGCGGTGTCCGCGCCGATGACCACGAGTTCACCTCGGGGGGCCAGGCCGTCCACGGTGGCGGTGATGGCCGCGGAGTTGCCGGCGGTGGCCAGCACGACCCTGGCGCCGCCGAGGGAGCGCAGCGCCTCGTCGACCGGGGTGCCGGAGGTGCTGTCGACGTAGTGGTGGGCGCCCAGCCGCTTGGCGAAGTCGGCCTTCTCGGCGCCGCGGGCGATCCCGACGGTCTCGAAGCCCATGGCCGCCGCGTACTGCACGCCGAGGTGCCCCAGGCCGCCGAGGCCGAGCACCGCGACCAGGTCGCCCGGCCGGGCGGAGCTGCGCCGCAGCCCGTTGTACGTGGTGACGCCCGCGCAGGCCATGGGCCCGGCGTCGGACGCGGCCAGCGCGTCCGGGACGCGGGCCAGGGCGTCGGCGGGCGCGATCACCTTCCCGGCGAAGCCGCCGTCGTAGGCCCAGCCCGGCACCTGAAGGTTCGGGCAGACCACGAAGTCGCCCTCGCGGCAGGGCCGGCAGTGGCCGCAGCTGCCGCCGAACCAGCCGACGGCGACCCGGTCGCCGGTCCGCCAGCCGCGGTCCTCCACGCCTTCCCCGAGCTTCTCCAGGCGCCCGGCGATCTCGTGTCCGGGGACCTCCGGGAACGACACTCCCGGTAGTCCGCCACTCACGAAGAGGGCGTCGCTGTGGCAGATCCCGCACGCCTCGACGGCGATCCGCACCTGACCCGGGCCGGGCCGCGGGACCTCGCGCTCGACCAGCTCGAAGCCGCCGTCCGGGGCGGTCACCTGCGCGACTCGGTAGGTACTCATCTGTGTCTCCGGAGAACGCGTACGAGGGCCCCCACTCGATCCAGCACAGCAGCTCGCGGCCGATCACGCGCGCCGAGCCGGCCGGGGCGGCCCTGAGCTGCGACGACGCTGCCGTTCCCGGAGCGCGTCATACCGGCTCGGGGGGTCGGCCCGCAGGGCGGAGCATGCCCAGCAGCAGCCGCACCAACTCGTCCACGACCTGGTCCAGCGTGGCACCGGCCCAGCCGGCGCTCCCGTCGTGCAGCAGGCCGCTGACGCTGCCGATGAACGCCGTGGCTGCGAGGCGGGAGTCGCGCGGTGCCGCCGCCCCGCGGGCCGCGGCCGCGTCCGCCTCGGCGCGGATGAGGTCGATCCAGCGTGCGCGGCGGGCGAGGCACTGCTCCACCAGCCGGGCGCGGACGCCGATGACCTCGACGAAGGCGATGCGGGTACGGCGCGGATCGCCGGTGACGTCGCGGCGTAGGCGCGGATGGCTCTATCGAGCAGCAGTAGTGACGTCGCTTGTCGATGGTTCGGGAGGCGCCACGTTCGACGGACGGGTCTGCTGCACGTCGAGTACTCACCCTCGGCGCTCGGCAAGAACGCCGCCGTGCCGCTCAACCTGGAGGGGACCTATATGGAGAGGAACATCGCCACCGCCGGCGCAGCGGGCGGCGTCCAAGAGTGATCCCCGACACCGCGGAGGCTCAGCGTGACTTCCGGTCGAGCGAGGACGACGTGGCGCGGTGCTCCTCGCCGTCGGTGAGGTCGTCGTGTACGAGCATCAGCAGGTGCGTCAACTGCGCACGCTGAGAGCCGCCCAGTGACCGGAAGAGGCCGTCCTCCACCTCGTGCTGCGCCGCCGTCGCGGCGCGCAGCCTCTGTTCACCGTCCCCCGTGAGCACCACCACGCGGGCGACGCCGGTCGTGCACGTCGCGGATGCGGGTCACCAGTCCCTCGGCCTCCAACGGGTTGAGCTGGGTGACCAGCACGCTGGCCGCCGTGTCCGTCTCGATCGCCAACTCTGTCTGTGCAAGCGGGCCGCGGTCGTGGAGAAGCCCGAGGATGTGGAACTGCCGAGGCGTGAGTCCGTGGGCGGTGTGCGCGTCGCGCAGGCGCCGCATCGCCTCGTGCCCGAGCAGGGCAAGCCTCGGCCCTGGGCTGTTCCTGGGCTCGTCGCGCCGTGTCGCGGGTGGCGCTGTCGGCGTGGTGGTGCGGGATAGCTTGGTCACCCTGACGGCACGCCGTACGCAGCGGCCAAGGCCGTCCTCAACGCCTCCAGCAAGAGCCTCGCCCTCGCCTGCGGGCCGCACGGGGCACGCGTCACCGCGGTCATGCCAGGCGTCATCGAGACCGACGCCGTCGGGGCCAGCCTCCGGCTGGCCGCCGAGCGGACAGGCCGTGACCTGGAGGACATCCGCAAGGAGTTCCACCAGCGCCGCGCCGCTCGGCCGCCCAGGCCGGCCTGAGGAGGCGGCGGAGCTCATCGCCTTCCTCGCCTCACCCCGCGCGTCCTACCTCACCGGCATCACCGTCTCGGTGGACGGGGGAATCCTCCCCCGCTCTGAACAGCATGGTCGGGGTCGACCGTGTGCCGAGGTGCAGCAGGCAGACGCGTTCGGGTCGTGGGCGGTGGTGATCTGGTCGGTTTCGTCGGGCCGGGATGCGGAGCGGCGGGGCCGCTCGGGCGATGCTGGTTGAACGAACCCGGCTCGACTTCGGCGAGGACACCGAGGCCGACCGGGCGCTTGAGCTTGTGCCGGGTGCTTGCGCGCGCGGTGCGCCGCCGACGCAGTACCGGGCGGGCGGCGTTGACCGCCGCGGTGTAGAGGCAGGCGTGCGCGTCCTGGAGGTCGTCCAGCCGTTCGCCGTGCCGCCGGCGGCGAAGGCATCCTGGACAACGTCCTCGGCGGTGTGCAGGTCGTCCACCAGGAAGACCGCCGGCCGGACCATGTCGAGCCGCCGGGTCCGGTACAGATCGGCGAGTGTGGGGGAATCTTCGTCGCCGTCCCGGTCGGCCACCGAACGCAGGTGCCGGAATCGGCGGCCGGGTTGCGGCACGCCCGACGCCGGGGTGGAGGGGGGAGTCCGGGCGAGGTGCAGTAGCCGGGCCCACCCGGGCACGGCAAGGGTGAGCTGCATCGTCCTCGTTCACATCACGGGTACGGCGGGGCCAGCTCCGGTCCCGCCATATCCGTGGTCGGCGACTCAGCGGCCGGTGTTACCCGGATAGGGCTTGCTGTGCGGGTCACCGGGGACCGGAGTCGGGTCGGTGCCGGCGGGGGTCTGCTTTGCCGGGGTGGAGGGCACGGGCTTCGGGTAGGGCTTGCCGTGCGGGTCACCGGGGACCGGAGTCGGGTCGGTGCCGGCGGGGGTCCGCTTTGCCGGGGTGGAGGGCACGGGCTTCGGCTCGGCTGTGGCCGACGTGCCCGACTTGACCGGGTGCGCATGGCCGCCGGTGGCCGCCTGAGCGGCGATGCCGCTGCCCACCACTAGGGCGAGACCGGCAGTCGACCCCAGCACCCAGGTGTGCAGGGAACGGCTGGACTTCTTGGCGCGGATGTGGCGCATAGGAAACGACTCCAAAGAGTTCAGGGACAGCGCTGACAGGCCAGGCAGCGCCGGGACTGAAAATCCCGTCCCGGAAACCGCCCTTCACTCCCACCAGACGTGCGGCCCCACCCGAGGTTGTCGCGATCCGCAAAAAAATCTGCAGCCTTCTTGGGGCCGGCCGGCCGCCTCGTCGTCATGGTCAATGCGGCCCCGTGCGTGATGCCTGACCCTGCCTGCGCTCAAGAACGATCTCAGGGACCGGCTGCGGAAGCGTTCTCCGACGGTGTGCTCGTCCGGCCGCGCCAGTCTCTTCCACAGCACCGAGGGCGTCGGCATCCAACTGACCATCCACCGCGACATGCTGCCCCCAGCTGTGCAACACGGCCCTTGCCGGGGCTGTACCGGCAGCGGTGTAAACCTGATCAAGGGAAACACCTGAAGAGTGACGTGATCGTCTCTGTCGAGGCGGTTGAAGCGAGCGCGGGCGACCGGGCCCCTGGCCGGCTCCTGTTCCAGTACCGCGAACAGCTGCTCACTCAGTTCGGGCAGCGACCCCGGACCCACCGAGCGAAGACCGACCGTGCCAGTGTCCTGCCAGGCCAGCCGCTACCGCCGAACGGAGCGCACGCTCACCCGTAGGTCCTTGGCGACCTCGGCGTTGGAGGCGCCGGCGCCGAACCGTTCGGCGGCCACCATCCGGATCCGCTCACGAAACGCCCGCCTTTGAGGCGTCAGCCCACCACCCTGCGGATACCTCATGCAAACGGCATACCCCGACGATCACATGCCGTCAGCCCCCAACGACAACACGCCAACAAGCTCAGTAACGTGCCGCGAGCAGCGACACCAGGAGCGCAGGCCCGCGCCCAACGGTAAGGGCGACAGCGAGGACCGGAAACAGGGGCCGTCCGGCAGCCCGTCGATCGCCGCCTTGAAGCTCAGCTCGGGTACCAGTTCGAGGGGTCCCGCGTACGCCTTGTGGCCGGGAAGTACACGCCGCGGATGTAGATCCATTCGAGTCTGGGGATGGGGGCCGGCGTGTCAGCCGCAGCTTCGTCGCTCGATGTGGAAGCGAACCATGGCATGTTACGGTACTCAGTACCATGTGGAACTTGATACCAAGGAGCCTGCCGTGGATAGCGGGTCTTCGAAGTTGAGCGGTGCAAGGTCGGTGGCCGCTGACTGCCCGTCACGGTCTGTGATGGGTGGGGTGGTTGTCGGCCCTGGATGTAGGACGCCCGTGGTCCTGGGTGATCATTTCTGTTCTCTACGCAGAAGGAT
>NZ_JBHJUW010000212.1:0-10548 GCF_042268205.1 Streptomyces sp. NPDC056160 | reverse complement strand
GGCCGGCGGCACGGCTGTGGCCTTCTCAGACCTGCGCGGCGAGCCATCCGCCGTCGACGCTGAGGATCTGCCCGGTGACGAAGGAACTCGTCGGCGACGCGAAGAAGAGCACGGCCTGGGCGACGTCGTCCGGACACCCCCATCCGGCCGAGCGCGTACTGACCGGTCAGGGCCTTCTCCAGGCCCGGGTCGGCGAAGATGGCGGCCGACATGTCGGTGTCGGTCACCGCCGGGCGCACGGCGTTGACCCGTACGCCCCTGCCGCCCCATTCTGCGGCCAGTGAGCGGGTGACGGCGTCGACGGCGCCCTTGGTCGCCGCGTACAGACTCTGGTTCGGCATGCTGCGCACACTGCCGATGTCGGAGGAGACGTTGACGATGCTGCTGCCGCCGTGGGAGGCCATGTGCTGGGCGGCCAGGCCGCCCAGCAACAGCGGGGTGCGGGCGTTGAGCGCCCACAGCGCGTCGGCCTCGGCGGGCGTCAGTTCGTGACTGGCGGTGAAGTTCTCCGCGGCGGCGTTGTTGACGAGGGCGTCCACCCGGCCGAAGCGGCCGAGGACGCTCTCCATCACGCGCCCCGGCGCCTCCGGCAGACTCAGGTCCGCCACCACGACCTCGGTGTCGGACGGGAGTTCACGCGCGGTGCGCGTCAGGGTCTCCTCGGTGCGGCCGACCAGCGCGAGCCGGGCTCCGGCACGGGCCAGCAGCGCGGCGACGGCGGCTCCTATGCCCCGCCCGCCACCGGTCACGACCGCCACCTTGCCGTCGAGCGGACGGGCGGGCAGGCCCTCGGGTCGTTCACTCATGGGGGTGTCTCATCCTTCTGTGCAGTCCTTCTGTGCAGTCCGTCATGGATTCCGTCTGTGGATTCCGTCTGTGCGATCCGCGGCGGGCGGCGGTAGGCGCCGTGCCACCAGATCTGGCCCAGCTCCCGAGCGAAGGCGGCGTCTCCGGCGCCGTCGTCCACCCGGATGTGGTGAGCGATCGCCTGCGCGCCGCCCCACACGATGACGCGGCTCGCCGCCGCGGGATCGAGTCCGGGCGTCGTCGCCCGTGCCCGCTGCTGCTCGACGAGCGTGTCGTACACGGCCTGTTCGAACTCCTCCAGGTCCGCGGTGTAGAAGTCGTTGACGGCCGCGTCGTAGGACGCCAGTTCCCGCAGCGCCGACAGGACGGCGTAGTGGTCCCGGTGGATGGCGATGACCTGGCGGAAGAACCGCGTGAAGCGTTCCGCGCCGTCCTCGCCGGCGGCCGGGTCCCAGGCCCGCGCCAGATCCAGCAGCCGCCGGCGCAGCCCGTCGGTCAGGACGAGCAGCAGCTCCGACTTGTCGCCGAAGCAGGTGTAGAAGGTGGCGCGTGCGACGCCCGCGTCCTCGATGATCTCCCGGACGCTGATCTCGGTGAAGACCCGTCCCGCCCGCAGGAGCCGTTCCAGCGCCTGCGTGAGCTGCCGTGCGGCCGGGGACCGGCCGCCTGGCCCAACGCGGCGCGGCCGGGTGATGGACGCCATGGCGGTGCTCCTTCCTCGGACCGTCTCAGCGGGCGGCGGACTGTTCGCCGATCTCCATGAGCACGCGGGCGAACTCCCGCGGGTGCGAGTAGAACGGCGCGTGGTGACCGGGAACCCGGCGGACGAAGTCGGCGCGGGCCGCCATCCGCTCCGCGACCGTCGCGGTGAGGGACACGTCGTTCTCGGGGATGACGTAGGTGGTGGGTACGGTGCGCCGGCCGGCCCGGGTGACGGTCTCGAAGTCGGCGCGCACGGTCTGCGGCACCAGGCGGGCCACGGCCTCCTTGGTCTCCTGGCTGTCCGGGTCGCCGTCGTAGAAGGCGGCGGGGAGGTTGAGTTCCGGGTTCTGCGGGGGCCGCAGGCCCGCCAGCGAGTCCGGCACCGGCACGCCGTGGCTCTGGAACATGCCCTCGCCCACGTCCAGCAGGTAGGCCGCCACGTAGACGGCGTGCACCACGCCGGACGCGTCCGCCAGTGCCTCGGTGAGCGGCACGCCGCCGTAGGAGTGGGCGACGGGTATCACCGGGCCGGGGGTGCCGGCGAGGGCCTCTCGGATCACCTCGGCGTCGTCGTACATGCCCGGCAGCGGTTCGGCCGGGGCGCTCTGCTCCACGGCGCTGCGCAGGCTCACCGTGCGGCTGCGCCATCCGTGCGCGTCGAGGACCGCGCGGAGCCGGTCGTAGACCCAGGGGCCGTGGTGGCCGCCGGGTACGAGGAGGAAGGTGGGACGGGACTGGTCGGCCGGCTCCGGCAAGGCAACTCCTGACTTCACCGCACTCGCGCGCCGGCACACGTACCGGGCGAGGCACGGGCGCTCTCGGCGCCCTGGGGACAACCGGCCCTTTCCGGGCCGTCCACGGAAGCATACATGTGTTCTGGACACCTTGTCTGAACATAATGTGTGAACACCCCGCGTTGCTGCTTTTACCTGGACGTGGAGCACACGTGCTTCCAGGCCGTCCACTCCGGAATCGCCTGCGCGCTCTCACACATGGCAGGACATGTGTGAGAGCGCGCGGGTGTACCCGGCCCCAGGCTCGTGTCAGTGGGCGGAGTTCGGGCCGCCGGTACAGTCGAGGGCGGTGAGGTCCACCGCGTCGGCCATCGCCTGCATCCCCTTGTCGTTGGGGTGCAGATGATCGCCGCCGTCGAGGAACGGCAGGATGCGCTCGGCGTCGTACGGGCTGCGCAGGACGCGGTCGAAGTCGGTCACCGCGTCGAAGTCGCCGCTGTCGCGGAGGAAGGCGTTGACCTCCTGGCGTACCGACTCCGCGGCCTGGTCCCACTCGCCCCAGCCCTTGAACGGCCCGACGGTCGCACCGACCACGCACTTCCCGGCGGCGTGCGCCCTCGCGGCGATCTCGCGGTACCCGGCGATCATGTCGGCGGCCGTGACCCCGGTGTGCGCCTTGATGTCGTTGACGCCCTCGAAGAGGAAGACGGTCCGCACGCCCGGCTGGGACAGCACGTCACGGTCCAGCCGGTTGCGGGCGCTCTGCCCGGCCCCGTCGGCCAGCACCTTGTTGCCGGAGATGCCCTCGTTGGCCACCCCCTGGACACCGGCGTGCGCCTGCCCCAGGCGGCGCGCGAGATAGTCGGGCCAGCGGCGGTTCAGGTCGGTGCTGGAGTGCCAGCCGTCCGTGATGGAGTCGCCCAGCGCGACGACCGCGGCGGTGCGCGGAGCGGTCCGTACGGAGACGGAGTCCAGGTAGAACCAGGAACCGGTGGTGCTCGTCCAGTGGCCGGCGCCCTCCTCGGCGGTGTGGTCGCCCTGCGTGGTGCACGAGGTCTGCATCGCCATGCCGTGCCCGGTGGCCGGACCGGCCGCGTCCGGGCTGTGCAGGCTGACGACCAGGTCGGTGCCGGCTGGCAGCCGGCCGGGCAGCGGGTCGCTGAGGACGGTCCGGCCGGCGGGGACGGAGACGGAAGTGGCGCCGCCGAAGGTCAGCCGCCGGTTGGTACCCGGGCGCAGGGCGGCGCCCGACCCCTGGACGCCGGCCCACACGCTGTCGAGGGTCAGCGGGCGGTCGCCGAAGGCGTTGGTCAGGCGGATGCGCGCATCGCTCCCGGCGACGCTGGTGTGCACGACGAGCCGGTACGCGCGGTCGGGCGTACCGGCACCGAGACGGTCGGCGCTCGCCCCCCAGGTCACCACCTCGTGCGACCGCGCACCGGACGCGGCCCGGACGGAGGCGGCGTGCAAGGACCCGGCCTGCCCGGGCGCCCGCTGCGCGCCGGTGGTCTGCGCGAACGCGGGCTGCACGGCCGTGGTCTGCGCGAGCGCGGGCTGTCCGGAGGCGGCGGCGCGCGGGACGGCGGCGCCTGCGGGCGCGGCGGCGTCGAAGGCCGTGGAAGGGACGACGGTCGTACCGTTCGTGGCGCTGGCTGTGGCGGCCGCCGCGGTCAGGAGTACGGCGGCCAGGGCGGCCGCCCGCGTGAGCTGGTCCCTCATCGGTCGAATCCCTTCAGCGTGACGGACCTTCCCGGTTCCAGGGCGACCGCGCGCACGGTGCCGCCGTGGGCCACCGTAGTGGCGCGGCCCCCGGTGCTGTGGATCCGCGCCGACACCGGCGTGCCGTTCTTCCAGCGCAGGTCGACGGTGAAGCCGCCGCGCACGGGAACGCCGGTGACCGCGCCGGAGGCCGCCCACGCGGCGGGCAGCGCCGGGAGCAGTTCGATGTGTCCGGAGCGGGCGTACAGCAACATCTCGACGACCGCCGCCGGGGTGCCGAAGTTGGCGTCGATCTGGAAGATGCCCCGGCCGGGCCCGGTCTCGTAGATGTCGAAGAGGTTGAAGGCCGTGCCGTTTCCGCCGCCGGTGGAGGGGCGGAGGTTGCTGACGACGAGCTGGTAGGCCTTCTCCGCGTTCTTCAGCCGGGCCCAGCACAGGGCGCGCCAGGCGTTGGCCCAGCCGAAGCTCTCCGTGCCGCGCGCGGTGAGCAGGGCACTCGCTCCGTCGACGATGTCCTTCGGGGTGGAGCCGTCGGGACGGATCCGGTCGCCGGGGAAGAGACCGACGAGCGGGGGCAGGTGGCGGTGGGTGGTCTCGCCGAGGTTGTCCGGTGACATCCACTCCTCCAGCCAGCCCGTCTTCGGGCTCACCCGGGGCAGGTACAGCCGCTCGCGCAGCGCGCCGATCCGCTGTGCGTGGCCGGTGTCCTTCTTCAACTCGGCGCAGGCGGCCTGGTAGTTGCCGAACAGCGCCCACACCAGTTCCTGGGCGTACGTGATGCCCTTGGCGTCCAGCGGGCCGTGTTCGGGGGACCAGTCGCTGTCGGCGACCAGCACCTCGCCGGGCGTGCCGGGCACGGTGGTGGCGACCAGCCGGGCCTCCCAGAACTCGCAGGCGCCCTTGAGCAGCGGGTGGATCCTCTCCAGGTGGGACCGGGAGAGTGTGTACTCGTAGTGCTCGAAGAGGGTGTTGCACAGCAGGCGTTGCCCGCCGGGTGCCACCACCAGCCGCCTCCGCCGTACGGGTTGGTGGAGATGGCGACGGTCCATCCCGCGTTCCTGCCGCTGGAGTTGCGGTACCGGTTGCGCGGGTCGTCGAAGAGCCGGCGGGTGGTGTCCGTCCAGGCCGGGAGCTGGGCGAGGCAGTAGTCGGTGAGGGCGTCGAAGCAGGGGGACAGGGCGGTCCGGTCGGCCATCCAGTAGTTCATCTGGAGGTTGATGTCGGTGTGGTAGTCGCCCATCCAGTCCGGGTCGTTGCCGTCGAGCCACAGGCCCTGGAGGCCCAGGGGGAGGCTGCCCCGGGATCCGGAGATCATCAGGTAGCGGCCGAACTGGACGTAAGCCGACTCCAGTTCGGGATCGGGAACGCCGCTCTGCGCACGGTGGCGGACGCGCTCCCAGGTGTCGAGGGAGCGCTGCTGCGGGGTGGAGGTGCCGAGGTCGATCCCGAGTCCGTCGTACAGGGCGCGGTGGTCGGCGGTGTGGGCGCGGAGCAGGGTGCCGGTCGCGTGCGAGGCCGCCGCGCGCACCTTCGTCCGGGCGAGCTGTTCGGGGTCGAGGGAGGGGTCGCGGTACGCGGTCCGGGCGTCGGGGGCGTAGTTCGTGCCGCCGCTGAGCACGACCGTGAGGTCCGGGCAGTCGGAGAAGTCGATGCGGGTGCCGTGCACGCGCACCCGGCCGCCGCCGCTCGTGTACGCGGTGACGGCCGCGCCGTAGCGCAGGCCGTTGGGGAAGGCACCGCCGAAGGAGACGGCCCGGGTCTCGCCGTGGGTGCCCTCCAGGGTGACTGTGCCGGTGTGGCGGCCTCCTCCGCTCTGCGTCAGGTGCACGACGATCACGTCGTCGGGACGGCTGGCGAAGACCTCCCGGCGGTAGGTGACGCCCGCGTACACGTAGGACGTGGTGATCAGGCCCCGGGCTAGGTCGAGGGTGCGGCGGTAGCCGTGGACGGCGGAGAGGTCGTGGCCGGGCAGGGCGACGGTGAGGCGGGCGAGGAGGGTGAGGGAGCCGAAGTCGTCGCGGCCGTAGGGGAACTGGCCGTCGGCATCGAGGGTGTCGTTGAGGCCGCCGGTCCACATCGTGGCGTCGGTGACGAGGAGGAGTTCGCGGGCGGGGTCGTTACCGGCGAGGGCGCCGAGGCGTCCGTTGCCGACGGGCAGGCCCTGTTCGATCATCGAGTGCTCGTCGGCGGGGGCCTGCCACCAGAGGGTGTGCCGCGCGTCCCCGGGAGCGTCGGACGCCTCCGTAGCGGCGGGCGGGCGCTGGGGGGCCGCCGAGGCGGTGAAGGCGGGCAGGGCGCCGAGGGCGGCTCCGGCGAGGGAGGCGGTCGCGGCGGCGGACAGGAGGGCTCTTCTGCTGGGGGCGGAGGCTGCGTGCGCTCGGGGTGACTCGGGCGAGCGGGGCTGGGCGGGGGGCATGGCGGCTCCTGGGTCGGGGTGGGTCCCGGCCGGGACGGGGCCTGGCCGGGGCCTGCGGGTTCGCCGGGACGCGGTGCGGCTGGAACCGGGGTTCGGCAGGGACCGCGACCGCGTCAGAGCGACTTCGGTACGTCGATCCGGTCGATGTCCGGGGCGTAGTCGGAGCCGCTGTCGAAGACGACGGTGTTGGCGCCGGCCTTCAGGACGACCGGGACGGAGACGGTGCCGGCGGTGCTCCAGTCGCCGGTGGAGGGGAACTTGTGGCGGACGGCGCCGCCGCCGTTGGCCGAGACCAGTGCGGAGCGGGCGTCGCCGCTGACGTAGGCGACCTTCACCTGGTAGGTCCCCGCCTTGTCCACGACGACGTCGTTGAAGGTGAGCTTGCCGCCCAGGTAGAGGTTGCCGACCTTCTTACCGCCCGAGCAGGCGGCGCAGTCGGCGACGGAGGCGTTGCCGCTCAGGGTGTTCGTGCTCGCCTCGGCCTCGTGGCCGGTGTAGGTGACGGCGGTGGTGCCGCGCGGGGTGAGGGTGAACAGCCGGGAGCCGTGCGCGGGCAGCGTCTCGGTCACCTTGTCGCGGTGGGTGCCGAGGTTCTCGTGGTTCCACAGGTCGCGGACGGCGGCCCGGCCGGTGAAGCCGAGGGCGGAGAAGTCGGCGGTGACGGCGGCGGGGGCGTCGGCCAGGTTGAACAGGGCGACGGTGTAGGTGCCGTCGGGGTTCTCCGCCGCCCAGACCTGCTGGGGGTCCGAGGGGGTGACGGGGTGTGCGGGCGGGGCGCTTCCCTGGTCGACGGCGATGACCTCGCGGTTGGTGAGCAGGGACAGGCCGTGGGAGTCGAGGCGGGTGAGGTCGTCGCCGGTGTAGAGGGGGGACTTGGCGATGGCCCACAGGGTGGCGTAGGTCTGCCGTTCGGCGTCGGTCAGGCCGTCCATGCGGCCGTTGCCGACGTCGAGGGAGTCGAGGTCGTTCCAGCCGCCGGGGCCGGCGTGGCGGGTCCAGGCGGGGGTGTCGTCGAAGCGGTCGTCGACGGAGTTCTCCCAGCTGACCAGGGTGTTGCAGTAGCACTCGACGTCGGTGTCGATGCGCCAGCCGTTCGTGTACTTCTTCCAGTCGGCGGCGTGGCCGATGTCCAGGGACCAGGACACCTCCAGGTGGAGGGGGCGCCCGGTGGCGGCGATGGCCTGGTGCCAGGCGGCCACGTCGGCGACGTTGTCGTACTGGTCGCCGCCCTTGCCCGAGCCGGGTCCCACGCCGTCGAGTTTGAGGAAGTCGTAGCCCCAGTCGGCGAGCAGCCGGGCCTGGGAGTCGACGTACTTCTGGGCGCAGGGGCGGGAGAAGTCGAGCTTGTAGGCGCTGTCCCAGCCGTTGGTGGTGCGCAGGTCGCCGTAGACGATGTCGGCGGTGGTGCAGCCGTCGGCGTGCCAGATCGGGGACTTCCCGCCGTCGTACGCCTCCTTCTCCAGGCCGGCCGGCAGGTAGATGCCTGCCTTGAGGCCCTTGGCGTGGACGGCGTCGGCGACGGCCTTCATGCCGTGCGGGAAGCGCACCGGGTCGGCCTGCTGGCGGGCGTAGCGGTCGAACTCGGGTTTCCAGGCGTTGTCGCGCCACCAGCCCGCGTCGATGTCCACGTACTCGTAGCCGTACTTCTTCAGCTTGGCGGCCAGGGCGCCGGTCTGCTTGAGGACGTTGGCCTCGGTGAGGTAGCTGTAGTCGCCGTCGGGGTTGAGGCCGGGGTACTTCGAGGACTGCATGCTCCAGCTGGACCAGCCCATGTAGGGCTTGGCGGCGAGGGCGGGAACGGGGGCGCTGTCGGTGTGCGCGGCCGGGGTGGCGTGTGCGGGTGCGGCCGGGGCGGTGGTGCCGTCCGCGTGCGCGGCCGGGTGGGTGGTGTGTGCCTGTGCCGCCTGGGTGGTCGTCACCAGGCCCGCGGCGAGGGCCAGGACGACCACGGTTCTCAGGGCGCGGGCGGGCAGGGCGGGGTACGAGGAAGACCGCACGGGTCGTGCCTCCTGGAATGAGTGGGGCGTCTCGGGGGGCTCAGCCCTTGCCCGAGCCGATGGCGAGTCCGCTGATGAACTGGCGCTGGAGCGCGAAGTACACCAGTAGCGTGGGGATCGCGGTCATCAGCGCGCCCGCCGCGATCAGGTTGGGGTTGGTGAAGTACTGGCCCTGGAGGTTGGCCAGTGCGGAGGTGACGGGACGCTTGTCGCCGGTCTCGATGAGGGTGAGCGGCCAGAAGAAGTCGTTGTAGATCCAGATGGATTCGAGCGTGGCGAGCGCGGCGAACGCGGGACGGCACAGCGGCAGGATGATCTGGAAGAACTGCCGCCACACGGGTGCGCCGTCGACGAGGGCGGCCTCGGAGATCTCCTTGGGGATCGTCTTCATGTAGTTGCTGAGGACGAAGGTGCAGAAGCCGCACTGGTAGGCGATGTGGATGACGATGATGCCCCAGGCCGAGTTGTACAGCAGCAGCGAGTCGCTCATCCAGGCGGGCAGCGGGATCTGGAGGTAGAGCCGGTACAGGGGGGTGATGAGGACCTGGGCCGGCAGCAGGTTGCCCGCGGTGAACAGCATCAGCAGGGCGAGGTTGAGCCGGAAGTCGAAGCGGGTGACGAAGAAGGCGACCGCGGCGGAGAAGAGCAGGGTGCCGAGGACGGCGGGGACGGTGACGAGGACGGAGTTGAGGAAGAAGTGCGGCATGCCGGACTGGGTCCAGGCGGCCGTGAAGTTGCCCGGGCCGAAGCTGTGCGGCAGCGAGAAGTAGCCGTGGCGCGCGGTGTCGTCGTAGGAGCGCAGCGAGGTGTAGACGGCCCACAGCAGCGGGACGAGCCACAGCACGGAGACGGTGCCCAGCAGCAGGTGGCGGCCGGTGTGGCGGGGCGGGCGGCGCGGGCCGCGGGCCGGGGCGGGCCGTCGGGCCGAGCGGACGCGGGTGCGGATGCGGGTGCGGGTGCGGGTGCGGGTGCGGGTGTCCGGGCGGTGGGCGGTCGTCGTCATGTGTCCTCCTTGCGGAAGGTCTGCACGAGGAACGCGCCGATCGCGGCCAGGGAGACCAGCAGCAGTACGACGGCGAGCGCGGAGCCGTATCCGATGTGCCCGGACTCGCCGATGATGTTGTCGGTGATGAGGAGGGACAGCAGTTCCATGCCGGGTTTGCTGCCGGTGCCGCCGCCGAGGACGTAGACGATGTCGAAGGCGCGCAGCGACTCCATGACGGTGACGACGACGATGATGACGTTGACCGGCTTGAGCGCGGGCAGCACGACGCGGAAGTAGGTCTGCCGGCCGTTGGCGCCGTCCAGGGCGGCGGCCTCCTTGAGGGCCGGGTCGAAGCTCTTCAGGCCGGCCAGGTAGAGGATCATGATGTAGCCGGTGTGCCGCCAGGCGGAGGCGACGAGCACGGCCCACAGGTTGAGGGACGGGTCGCCGAGCCAGTCCACGTGGTGGGAGGAACCGGCCGCGCTCAGGAGGCTGTTGAGCAGTCCGGTGTCCGGGTTGTAGATGATCTCCCAGATGAAGCCGACGACGGCCAGGGAGAGCACCATCGGCAGGAAGATCGCGGTCTGGTAGAAGCGGGTGAACCGTATCTTCTGGTCGAGCTGGTAGGCGAGGAACACCCCGAAGGGGGTGGGCAGCAGCGCGGTGAAGAGCAGCCAGAGCACGTTGTGCTCGACGGCGGGCCAGAACGGCGGGTAGTTCGTGAGGATCTCGGTGTAGTTGCCGAGGCCGGTCCAGTGGATGCCGGACAGGTCCAGACCGTCCCAGGTGGTGAAGGAGAGGGCGATGGAGGCGAGCGCGGGCAGCCAGACGAAGACCAGCAGGGCGATGAGGGGCAGTCCGATGACGGCCGCCAGGAAGAGGCGGTCGCCGCGGCCGAGGCGGGAGGGGGACGCGGAGGCGGGGGGTGTCCGGTCCGGGGCGGAGGGCGCGGGGGCCGTCGGAGCGGGCGAGCGGGACGCGAAGGACACGGCGGGAGCCTTTCCGGTCCTGGTCAGGCCGTGAAGAAGCGGGAGCGCTGGGACTCGATCCGCTTCAGCGTGCCGGAGCCGTCGTCGGGGTGGCCGAGCCATTGGGATGCTCCTATGCTTGTCAAGCTGCAGGAGCGAGGTCGGTTTGGGTGATTCGTTCGGTTGGTGTGGCGGTCAGAGCGCGGTAGACCTCGCGGGC
>NZ_JBHJUW010000211.1:0-10605 GCF_042268205.1 Streptomyces sp. NPDC056160 | reverse complement strand
CCACCATCATCACCGCCGCATCGAAGAAGGCCGGTGCTGCGGTCACCTTCAAAAAGACCTTCGGGTTCCATCCGTTGGCCGCATGGTGCGCCAACACCACCGAGTCCCTGGCCATGCTCCTGCGGCCCGGGAACTCCGGAACAAACACGGTGGCCGACCACGTGCGGGTGCTCACCGAGGCCCTCGCCCAGATCCCCCACTCCTCGGCCTCAAAGATCCTCATCCGGGTGGACGGGACCGGAGCCACCCACGGGCTGCTGGAGCCCCTGGAAGCGTTGAACACCACGCGGCGCACGGTCCGCTACACCGTCGGCTGGAAGATCACCGAGGACGACGAGCGCGCCATCGCCCGCCTGCCCGAGGGCGCCTGGGAGACCTCTGTGCACCAGGACGGCAGCGTCCAGGAGGGCTACTCCGTCGCGGAACTGACCGGAGTGAACACCCGTGAGGGCTGACCGCAGGGGATGCGGTTGATCGTGCGCCGCGTCAAGCCCTCCCGGCGGCACCTGAAGAAGCTGACCGCGTTCGAGAAGCAGACCGGCTGGCGCTACTGCATCACCGCGACCAACATCCGCCACATGTGGGGCATCGCCGGCTCCGGCCACGCTCAGTTCCTGGACGTGCTGCACCGCTCCCACGCCGGGGTGGAGGACCGGGTGCGCACGAACAAGGCGATGGGCCTGGGTAACCTGCCCTCCGCGTCCTGGGAGGTCAACCGCGGGTGGATGCTCGCTGCGAGCCTCGCCGCCGATCTCGACGCATGGCTGCGGCTGCTGGCCCTGCACGACATCGACGACCTGGCCGACGCCGAGCCGGACACCATGCGCTTCCGCCTCTACCACCTGCCTGCCCGCCTCGCCGACCACGCCCGCCGCCGCTGGCTCCGGATCGAGGGGACCTGGCCCTGGGCGAAGGCGTTCACCACCTGCTGGCACCGGTTGACCACCCTGCCCGCCATCACCTGACCCTCGCCCACCAGTCCCGACGAGACAAGGAAAGGAGCAGACCCGCACCATCTCCGGGTGCCGTGGAACCCCGGCGCAGCCGCAGCGACACGCGAAGGCCCGCCCGCGATCACGCGGAACAAACAGGGCGAACCGGCAGGTCAGTCATGCACTCACGACCGCTGAAGAATCGAGGATGACTAAGCTGGGCCCGTGAGAGCCGACGCAGTACGCAACCTGGAAGCCGTCCTGACCACCGGGGCACGGATGCTCGCCGCCGACCCGGCCGCGAGCATCGCGAGCATCGCCGCCGAGGCCGGGGTCGACCGCCGCACCGTCTACCGGCGGTTCGCATCGCGCGAGGAACTCCTCGCGGCCATCCACCAGGCCCGCCTCGAAGCCGTCGAGAGCGTCATCGAGGACGCCCGGCTGCGCGAGGCCCCCGTAGCCGTCGCCCTGCACCGCTACGTCGAGAACATCATCACCGTCAACCGCACCTGGCCCGTCGACCTCACCCGCATGCTCGCCGACGACGACATACGCGAACGCCGCGAACGCTCCGTCCAGGAGGTCGACACCTTCCTGCGCCGCGCCACCGACGAAGGCCTCCTCCGCCCCGACCAGCCCGAAGGCTGGACCGGTGCGCTCCTCCCGCAGCTGATGCACCTGGTGGCCAGGCAGATGCCCCACCTCAGCGCGCCCCGGGCCGCCGACGTCGTCGTCGACACCTTTCTCCAGGGAATGGGAGCCCGGCAGTCCGGGCGGACGACTCCGTAGCCGCCGGTCGGTGCGGGGCAGGCGTGGGCGGCCACGGGGTGACGCGGTTCGCCCCCGCCCATCTGCCGCAGCGTGTCAGTACGACCGCCTGCCCCTTTCAAACGCATACCCGGGCAAATATTCACTGCATTCCGTTCGACACCGGGGTTTCGCATCATCTCGCGCCCGGTGTCGCACCGTCACCGGTTGCTCACCCGTCCGCCGCAGACTCGTCCCCGGGGCGGAAGACATCCGGAGGACGGGGGACATGTGTGGTGCGGTCCGCGCAATCGGTGAGGTCCGGCGGCGGCACCCGGCGCTCCTCGGCCGCCGCGGAGGCGTCCGGTGACTGAGGAGCCCTGGTACAACCCGGTCGTGATCGCGCTGACCGGCATGTCCGTGCCGCTGGGCTCCTCGGAGCGCATGTACCGGGAGGTGGAGGTTCCGCACCAGGACCTGGTGCGGTTCCTGAACGGGCTCCAGCAGGCCGTCACCGAGGTGACGGCCACGACCGCCGCCGGGGCGAGCGGAGCCCTGCCCCGGAAGTACGCGCGGGCCATGTCGACGTTCGCCTCCGGCGACGGCGCCGACCACGTGCACGCACTGAAGGAGACCGCCGCGCAACTCGCGGACGCGGCCCACGAGTTCGGGTACCAGATGGACTACACGCGCATCACCATCGCCGGCCAGGTGGTCCTCTTCCTTCTGGAGTGGGCGTTCACCCTGCTGCTGATGCTCATCGACCCGGTCGAGGCGCTGGCGGAGCAGGCCGCCCTGCGGGCTGCCTTCCGGGTGCTGCTACTCAAGGAGCTGCGGCGGCTGTCGCTGGAGGCCGCGGTCATGGTCGGCGTCAACGTCGGCCTGTCCACCGCGCTGGACGGGCTGGCCCGGTGGATCCTCGCGGACCAGGGCAAGCACACCACGCAGGGCGCCGCCTACCACCGCCAGTCGGTGGTGTTCGGCGCGATCCAGGGTGCGATCGGCACCGCGCTGCCGTTCGCGACGGCGGGCATGACCAAGGTGCTGGCGAAAGTCTCCCTCCCCGGGCTCGTGAAGGACCTGGAGAAGGCGGTGCAGGCGGGCCTGCACCGTCCCGCGCCCTCGGCCCCGCTCCGTACGGCGGGCGAGGACACCGCCCGCGCGGCCGGTGCGGCTCCGGCGCACGCCGTCAGAGGAGCCGCACCCGTGGTCCCGCGCTCTTCCGTGACCGACACCGTTCCCGATCCCCGTCTCGCCGCGCTGGACGGCTGGTTCGCCGGGAAGCTGGCCGACGTGGTGGCACCGGTGGCCGTCTCGCTCCGCTCGGGCGTGGCCGGAGGCACCGCTCGCGGCCTCTTCCGGCTGCGCGTGGAGACCCTCTTCGGGAAGGCCTTCGCCGAGCACATCGGTCCGGCGGCGGCCCGGGGCGCGGGACGCGACTGGGCGGACGCGTTCCTCGCCCGCGCCGGTGCATCCTCCCGCAGCGGCCGTTCCGCCCTGGCCGAGGCACTAGGCGAGGCGGTGCGTCCACTGCCCGAACGGTTCGCCCCGCTGCGCACGCAACTGTCGGACGGCGTGGCGCGGGCGCTGCCCGGCGGGGCGGCCATGAAGGGGCTGACGCTGCTGTTCGAGACGCCGCTGAACGCGGCGCACCAGAACCTCTCCGAGGGCGTGTTCAACGTCTGGCTGACCGGCACGTTCAGTACCTCCGGGTTCACCACCGGGGCGGGCGCGGCCGGTTCCCTCGTCAGCGCCGCGGGGCACCACGTCGCCGCTCCGGTCGCCCACTGGATGAAGAGCGGGGCGCACGCCCTGGGCAGTCTGGCCGCACCCGCCCGGCCCGCTCTCGCACCGGAGCAGGTCAACGGGCCGGACGCGGCGGGAAGCGGTGCCGTGCCCGTAACGGCCGGTGGCGGAGGGACCGCAACCGGGCGGCCGGCCGTGCCCACCGCCTCGCCGGGAGCCTCCCTGCCCGGGGCGACGCCGCGACCGAGCGCCGGGGGCCCGCCCTCCGCGCCGGCCGAGGCTGGGGGGCCGCTCGCCCCGGAGGTCCACTCCGCCGGTGGGGCGGGTTCGGACACCGCCACCGTCGCCCGGCCCGGCGCCGTCAGCCCCGGGCCGGGTGACGTACGGACGGGCCCGTCCGCGCCCGCGCCGGAGCCCGGCCGCCTCCACCCGGCGCGGCTGCCAAGCGTGTCCGGCGAAGGCTCCGCCCTCGGTTCGGAGCCCGGCACCCGCCCGTCCGTTGCCGGGACCGGATCCCTTTCCGGGACCGGTCATGAGCGCTCCGCCCAGGCCACGCCCACGAGTTCCCCCGGCTCGTCCGCCTCCACCGGCCCCGCCGGGCTCTCCCGTCCGGGGCCATCCGCCCCTCCGGCCACGGAGGGTACGGGCACGGATCCAGCCGTCCACGCACCGCCGCCGGACAGAATACCGACGCGGCTGCGCGACCAGGTCATGGCGGCCCTGCACGGTACGGAGCCCCCCGCGACGACCGCCCGCAGCGCCACGGTGCCCAGGCTGCCCACCATCCACGAGACGGCCGAGACCGACTCCCGGACACCCGGCACCGCGGCACCGCTCGCCCTGACGGGCACGGACACCGGCACGAGGACGAGCGGCAGCACCGGCACTCACACCACAGCCGGTTCCAGCACCGACACGGACACCGCAACCGGCCCACGCACCCGCCCCGCACACCCCCCCGCCGGGCCCACGCCGCACTTCCGGCGCCCCCTCCCCGGGCAGCCGGAGCGGCACCCGGCGGCGGCCCCCGTCCGGCACACACCGCTCGGGCTGCCGCCCTACCTGCGGGAGATGCGCGCCCCCGGACTCTCCACGGCGTACGGCCTGACCGGACACGAGTTCGTGGCCGCCACGCTGAGCGAGACGATCGGCCGCTCGGACAGAACGGTCGCCGAGATCGTCGCCGATCTGGCAGGGCGCCCGGAGACCTTCTACGGCGAAGGACGTTCCTTTACCGTCGAGGGGCCCGAGGACAGTGGCTGGTACGAGGTCACCGTGTCGATCTCACGGGGCCGCGGCGACCTGCCCGAGTCCTTCGTCTCTCCGGAGAAGGCGAAGGCACAGGCCGCGGCGGCACGGCAGGACCAGGAGATCGCGGCGTTCCTGGCCCGGCGGGAGGCGGCGACGACGGGCAAGGGAAAAGGACGGGAACTGCCGGACGAGCCGGCCGGCGTCCCGGCACCGGCACCGGGGGACGCCCGCCACGAGGACCAGGCGGCGCGCTGGGACAAGGGCGCGAACACGAAGATCGACGTCCAGCACAGCACCTCGGGGGCGGTGGGCCACGGCACGGGTGACACGTCCGGCGTGGGTGCGGGTCTCACGGCGTTCGGGCTGGCGCCGGTGGTGCCCGGCGTCTGGCTCGGTGCGGCCATGACGGCGAACGTGCAGCCGTTCCAGGCCACGGCGGCCACCCGGACGCAGCGGACGGTCTCCGAACCGCGCGTGCTGCGCAGCGACAAGGGCTCGGTGGAAGTGCCGCGCCGGGTGCGGTACACCGTGCGGATCGAGCGGCAGGACGGGCCGGTCCGGACGTTCGACGGCGACGGCACCCTGGTGATGCGGGTGCCGACCGAACATCTCGTGCCCGTCACGAACGAGGTGCCGGCGCGGCTGCGTCCGCTCACCGGACGGTCGGCGAACCTGCTGCGGCTCGCCGACTCCCTCGCGCCGTTCGCGCTGGACGACCCGGCGGCCTCCCGTCCCGGCGGCCGGGAACTGTTCGACACCGTACGATCCGTGCTCCATCCCGCGCTGACCTCACCCGGCGCGCCGGGACGGGACCGGCTGCACGAGGCCATGTCGGCGGCCACGCTCCTGGAGGACCTGCCCCGGCTGCTCAACGGCTGGGTGGTGGGCGAGGACCTGGTCGCGCAGGACGGGAGCGTCACGGGCACCTACCGGATGCGCACCGAGCTGACCGCGCTGGCGCCCGCCTGGCCGGTCGGCAGGACCCAGCTGCGTACGCACCAGCAGTCCCAGTACGCCGTCACCGGCACGGCCGGCAAGGGCTGGTTCGCGGGGTTCGGGGTGGGCCCGGCGGCGGGCTTCGGCGTGCTCGGCGGCACCGCGGCCGTCCGGGCCACGGTGATGCCGACCGTCGCGGCGCGGGCCTCGCGCTACACCCTCACCGAGCGTACGGTGTCGGGCCGGCAGGGCGCGGAGGTGCGCGGTGACAAGGCGCTGTACCTGGCGAAGGTGCGCTTCACCGTCGAGGGAACCGGCACCGGTCCGCTGTCCTCCGCGACGCGGGGCCATGAGGGTGCCGGGAGCGCGCGGCACACCATGGACCTGTGGCTCGGGCTGCGGGCCGACGAGGCCCGCTCGCTGGGTCTGGACCTGCCTGCCGGACTGAAGCCGGGCCCCGTGATCACCCCGCCCGGTTTCCAGGACGTCCGGCGTCAGCTGCCGTTCGGCCCGATGGGCGCGAACGTGGCGATCAGCGGGCTGGACACGCGGCACCTGGTGTCCGGCATCGAGCGGCTGTTCGCCGAGGATCCCCGGCTGGCGGGCCGGCTCCCGGAGTTCGGCACGGCGGGTTCCCGGGCCACCGCCGGGGGCAGGCCGGTGAGCGCCGAGGACGCGGAGGCGCAGCGGCGCAACTACCGGGAACTGGTCACCCTGCTCTCACCGACCCATCTGCGGGCCCACAAGGACCAGTTGCTGTCCTCGGGGATCAACGTCCGGCTGCGTCACAAGAGCCGTTGGCACAAGCACGACGTACAGATCCGGGTGACGGGCACCCTCAGGGAGACCGGATACCTGGGCGACACGAAGGACTGGCTGGTGCGCAGCCACGCGGGGATCGCCGGTTCGGCGCAGAGCGGGCGTTCCGGTGCGCGTGCGCTCGGTGCGCTGGCGCTCGGCCAGTTCCGGGCGCTGCCCGGCACACTCTCGGCGACCCTGCGCGGCGACCGCGTCTGGCAGAGCGCCAGGCGCAGCCAGGGCGGCCCCGTCACCCGGTCCGATGTGCTGACCAACGGCGACGAGACCGCCTCCGTGTTCGGCGGCGCGCTGCGCCTCCATGTGGAGGTCACCATGACCACCCGGGAGCGGACCGCCACGCGTGCCCTCACCTTCGGCTCTCCCGGGCAAGACACGCCGGTCGCCGAGCACATCGCGTCCTCCGCGCACACACCGCACCTGTTCCTGGGCGAACAGGAGGTACGGCTGCTCACACCTCGGGCGCTGACCGTGGACGGCGCCGCGATGGACCGGCTGGCCGCACGGACCGCGGCCGCCGGTCCCGGATCCGAGCCCCCAGCCGGAAGCGGGACCGGATCCGGGTCCGGGTCCGCGCTCCAGGAGTTCACCGCGCACGGCATCGGGGACCTGTCCGCCCTGGCACCGGATCCCCCCGGTAACGGCCGTACCGTGCGGGACTGGACCCTGGTGGAGACCGTCGGCGACGGGCGGCAGATCAGGCAACTCGCCTTCGACCTGCTGGCCCGGGCGGCCGGGGGCGGTCGGCCGGGGCGTGAGGACCGTGCGCTGGAGGCCGAGGGCCTGGCGCCGCTGCTGGCGGTCGAGGAGAGTCTGAGCGCGCGCTCCCTCACGGCCGGGCTGCGCCATGCGGTCTCCTCGGGCTGGGTGGTGCGCGATCTGCACCACCCGCGCCGACTCGCGGAGCTGCACGGCGCCATCGGCACACGTGTGGCCCTCGGCAATCCGGAGGTCGTCGCGGAGGGCACGGGGGCGGGGACCGAGACGCTGCTCCTAGGCGGGCACCAGGCATCCGGGCAGCAGGGGCACGGTGTGGCTACGACCGTGCAGGGCGGTGTGTCGGTCTCGTACAACCCGGCCGGGTGGCGTCTGGGCACAGGCCTGGCGGTGGCCCGCGGTCACAGCCGGAGCACCGCGACCGCCGCCACTCTCGGCGGCACCGTGGAACGCAACGCCCACACACCGCGCAGCCGCCCGCTCTACCTCGTTCGCTGCGATCTGACGGTCCGGATGGTGGCCGAGGTGCAGACGGGGGGCGACTGGGCCCGCTTCGCCACCGGCGGGGGGACGCACGTCGCCACCGGAGAGCGGACGCTGCCCGGTGCCGCCGCCGTGTGGCTGACCGCCGAGCAACTGCGCGCGGCGGGTCTGCGTCCGCCCGGGACGCCGCCCGAGGCCCCCGGCCCGCTCGCGGCCGGACCGTCCACGCGGCGGGGGACGGACCTGCCCCCGGACTCGCCCACCCCGCAGGCCGGCGCGGGAGGCGAGGCGCCCCGGGCGCAGGCCCCCGTCCCCGAACTGGCGACCGGACTGCCGCTCGGCTTCGGGATGATCGAGGACCTGCCCGACTTCCTGCCCCTGCTCGACCGGCTGCGCACCGACCTCGGGCGCCGGGACCATGACCTCGCCGAAGTCCTCCTGCCCCGGCGCCAGTTGGCGGACCCGCACGACAACGTCCAGCGGCTGCTGCGCGTCCTGGACCGGGACGGAGCCGCGGGGCTGCTCTCCTCCGCGATGGACGGGGGGACGGCCGTCGAACTGTTCCGGGGTCGTGACACCCCGTACTGGGCGGTCTTCAGGGTCCACCGGACCGGACCGGGCGTCTACGAGGCGGACGCGGCCGACGGACGCGACATGGAGTACATCACCTCCGCCACCGCGCAGCGGACGGACACCCGCGACAGGGCCGACGCCACCACCATCGAGGCGGTGCTCGCGGGGGCGGGCAAGCCGGACGGCGCGGAACCGATGCGCAGTGCCGCCACGGCGGCGGGCTTCGGAGTGGGCTCCGCGCACACGGTACGGTCCGCGGACGTCACGCGCGGGCAGCTCGGGGTGAAGACGGTGGCCGAGGCCTCGGGCCGCTCGGTCAGGATGCGGGTGCCGATCGAGGCTACCCTCGAGGTACGCGGGCCCGACGGCCCGGTCGGCACCGCCACCCTCGGTCCGCGGTCCCTGGTGCACCGGATCCCGGCCAAGGACCTACAGGCGCTGGCCCGGCTGGACGCGGTAGCCCCGGAACGGACCGGACAGACGTACCTGCGGCCGCAGGACGCCGACCCGGCCGCCGTGGAGGCCTGGCACCGCCGGGGCGTGACCCTCCCGATGGAGGCGCAGGTCAACGGTTTCCGCGGCGCACCGGAGATACGCCGGGTGATCGCGGACACCGTGCGCGCCGCCCACGGCGGCGAGCGCTTCACGCGGACGGGGGAAGCCGCCGCGTACGTGCAGCACGAGGCGGTGTCGACGGAATGGCTCGCCTCCGTCCTTCCGCTGCTCACCACGGCCGGTGCGGACCTTCCGGTCGCTCCCGCCTTCGACCCGCGCGGACACGACCTTCACACCTCGCTGCACGCCCGGCTGCGGGACGGCCGGGTGCTGGGCGCCGGTGAGAAGATGACCTTCGAGGCGGTCGCGCAGAGCAGCCTCGGCGCCCTCCGCCCCAGCGGAGCGGAGGGCCGGCACAGCGTGGAGCACGCGAGGACCGCGCGTGCGGCGGGCGGTGCCGGCCTGCTGAACGCCACCGATTTCCGGCTGAACCGGCTGCTGGCCGGTGCCGCGCACACCGGTGGCGGGACCCGCACGGCTGCGGACTCTTCCGGCTCGATGCCATTGCACAAGCCCAAGGCGGAATCCGCTCTGGTGCAGTTCACCCTGGACGTGCGCGTGGTGGCCCGGGTGAACGGCGCTGTCCGTCCGGGCCACCGGGCCATCGCCGTGAGGGACTTCACACTCCCCGTTCCGGTCGTCCTGCGGATACCGGCACCCACGGCCCGGGAGATGCTCCGCGACCCGGCCAACCGCAAGCGGCTGCGCGACCCAGACGGCCTGCTGTCCTGAACCGGGCACGCCGTTCGGTGACACGCGCGCGCCGTCCTGAGTCGCCGGGCCCATCCGAGGAAGCGCCCGGCGAGCCGGCGCACCACCTCCTGCGGCCGGTCAGCCCGCGCGCACCCCTTCGATGAAGCGCCCGGCCAGGTCGACGCGCTCGTCGATCGTCGCGGGTGACTGCCCGAAGTCGACGAAGAGTTCGTGTACGCCCGCCTCCGCGGCGGCGCGCGCGTAGTCGACGTACTGGCCGAGGGTGCCCGCGCCCGGCATCTGCTCCGGATCGGTCCTGGTCCCGGTCAGGGTGGGATTGACACGCAGGGCCATACGCAGCGCCGCGGGGTCCCGGCCGGCATCCTCGGCCTCCTTCAGGACCGTCGCCCACATGCCCGTGATGTGCGGCAGCGGCAGTGCGACGGGCAGCCAGCCGTCCAAGCGGCGGCCGATCCTGCGCAGTCCCGCGGAAGTGAACGCCGGGAGCAGGACGGGCGATCCGGGACACTGGTGCGGCTTGAGGCCGACCACTGTCTCGGGGATCGTGAACAGCTGAGGTGACTCCCTTCGTGTGGACACTCTGACAATGGATCTTGTAGGTCCGAGGAAGGGTGTCCTGGTGGGACGGAAGTCTCCATATCCGGTGGAGTTCAGGAACGATGCGGTGGCGTTGTACCGCGCGGCGGGCGGGAAGCGCACGTATGCCGCGGTCGCGGCGGACATCGGGGTGACCGGCGAGACGCTGCGCAGTTGGGTCCGGCAGGCCGACGAGGTCGCCGGCCGCGGGCAAGTCCGCGGCGACTCGGCGGAGAGCCGGGATGAGGAACTGGCAAGGCTGCGCGCGGAGAACAGTCGGCTACGCAAGGCCGAGAAGGAGTGGGAGCTCGAGCGGGAGATTCTGCGGCGGGCGGCCCAGTATTTCGCGAAGGAGATGAGGGCATGACCGGCCGCTGGGGCTTCATCTCCGACCACCGGGCCGACTTCGGCGTGCAGCGGATATGCCGGGTTCTTCAGGTCTCGCGTTCTGGCTTCTACCGGTGACGCGCGGAGGACCGGATCCGGGCCGCCCGGGCCACCGGCCTGCGGAATCTCCCTCTGCACCGCACCGCCCAGAACCGGATCTGGCTGGAGACCG
>NZ_JBHJUW010000210.1:0-10805 GCF_042268205.1 Streptomyces sp. NPDC056160 | reverse complement strand
ATCGGCAAGGGCATCGGGAAACTGCCCTTCTTCGGCCCGAAGGCGGTCAGGGACATCCGGCAGATCATCGGGGAGAGCCTGCACGGTCCCACACCAGCCCGCGTCGGCACCAAGACCGCACTCCCCGGCAGCGACAGCCTCCTGCCCGGCGGCGGGAAGGCCGCCCTCGGCGGAGAGAAAGCCCTGCTGGGCGGAGGGAAGACGTTCGACCGGGAGGCGATGTGGGACCTGTGGAACGACCCGCTCAACCGTGAGCTACTCAACGGCAACTGGTTCGGGCGTGAGATCGGCCGGCTGACCGTGCCCATGGCCGTCCACCTGCAGAACGGGGTCGCGGGGCGCGGGGCGCGGCAGTCGTTCCGCAACGCGGTGGGTGATCAGTTCGCGCGGGCCTTCGGTGAGCGGCTGGGGTGGCGGCAGGCGCGGGAGTCGGGCCGTGGGTGGGCCGACACGTTCATGGCCCACACCGGCCGCGGCTCCAAGGTCCTGGGCCGGGAACTGGAGGACACGCTGCACTGGATGCCGGCCGGGATGGGCGGGGTGCGCGGTGCGCTCTCCCACGACCTCGCCCGCGCGCTGCCCTCACCGTCGTGGATGAAGTTCGTCCGCGCCTTCCCCGAAGCCGGGTTCCAGGCCGCGGCCATGAACCTGTCCGAGGGCTTCTTCAACCTCAACGAGACCGGAAAGTTCACCACCTCCTGGATGACCACCGCCGGCGGCGCCGGCGCCGCACTGGGCAGCGGCATCGGACACATCGGCGCCGTCAAACTCGGCCACTGGATCAAAGGCCGCCTCGGCTTCGACCTCCCCCACCACAAACCCCCACTCCCCGACCCCGACCTCACACTGGTCAACAAAGCAGACGGACACCAACCCGCCGACAGCACACTGCCCGGCGACGGCGCGCCGTTCCCCGGAAACGTGCTGCCGACGACGGGCGCAAGCACCCCGTCCAGCACATCCTGGTCCGCGGGCCCGGGAACACAGCCCCCCCGGTCGGGGCAGGTCCGCCTCGACATCCCCAAACACCTCAACGTCGGCCACACGGCACCCGGAGCAGAGCGGGCCGGAGACGGCCGGCCCTCCCCGTTCACTCCCACCCCACGGCTGGCCACCGAGTCCACCACCACCCGCCCGGTACCCGGAAGCCCGGAGCGGGCCCGGCTGGAGGAATCCCTGCACCGCTGGCAGGCACCCACGGAACTCACCCGGCCCGACACCGACGACACCGACCGGGCACGCCTCCTGCTGGAACGCCCCGCGGCCGCCTTCCAGGCGATGCAGCACCTGCGGCAACTCGCCGACCAGGCCGGCCTCACCACCACCGAACAGCGCCGCCTCCTCGCCCCCGCCGACACGGCGGTGGCCCGCCGCGACTGGCCCCAGGCAGCCACCCACCTCACCACCTTCCGCAACCACATCCAGACCACCATCGACCCGAACACACCCGCCCCGCACACTTCCGCGACCGGCCCGGACACACGCACGACCACGCCGGACCCCGTCACCCGTACGGCGGCGGCCGACCAGCCGATACCGACACACAGCCAGGCAGGCCAGGAGACCGCTCCGGCCACGCAGGACTCCCCCGCCACGGACGGCGGACACGGAGTTCCGCCACGAGGGGTGTCCACCGGCGCGGACACCGCGTCCGCCGATACGACGCCCGCCGTCACCGACACGACGGCCGCCGTCCTCACAGACCGCGAAACCGCCGGAGCGGAGGGGGAGGCCGCCGCTGTCCACCCGGCCGGGCGGCCCCCGCTCCCGACCGCCTCCGAGGACACCCCGGCCGGTCTGCTCCCCGGTGGACCGGCGGCGTCCCAGGAGACGCTGGTGCACCCGGAGTCGCCCGCGGCCCCCGCCGCGCCGCACGCGGCGTCCGTGGAGACGCTGGTGGACCCCGCTGCGGGCAGCGGCCTGCCGCAGGGCACAGAATGGGCCAAGAAGGACTCGGCCGCCTCCGGCACGAAGGTTTTCGGCACCCAGACCCCGGTCGGCGCGGACGAGACGGCGGCCCGGCAGGCGGACGTACGGGCGGGCACGATCGCCAGCCGGGCCGGGGACGAGGAGGTACGCCGACAGGTCACGGCGGGACTGGCGGAGCTCGCCAGCCGCGCCGCTCCCGGCGGGGACTTCCACGAACGTCCCGCGGACGTGGTGCACGCGGGCGGTGAACTGCTGCGGGGTGCCCGCCGGGCGGAGCAGGGGCGGCTGGACCGGCTGTGGCAGGAGTTCCGGACCGCGCGCGACGCGGAGCTGCACGACCAGCTCACCCGCAGGGAACTCCTCGACGAGCAGGACGTCCTCGACGGGTACGGCCTGCGGGAACACGCCCGCGGGGCGGTGGACTCCCTGCGCGGGACCCGGTTCGAGGAGTTCCTCGGCGCACGGACGCTGCTGGGCGGGCAGCACGAGGACGGCCGCGCCCAGGAGACCGCGCACGAGGTGGCGGCCCTGCGGGTGGAGGAGTCGTTCCGGCGGCAGCTGGACGACGCCCGCACCAGGCTGCGGATCCGGCTGGCCCAGCGGCTGGGCACCGACCCGCGCGAGGTCGTGGTGACGGAGCGGGAGTGGCGGGCGGTCACCGAGGAACTGCGTATGCACTTGGGCCGGCACGCGGTCCAGCTCGCCGAGACCGTGCGCTGGACCGGCACCTTCCACGCGTACTTCCGGCAGACCGTGGACGGCCTCGGTGCCCGTCCGGGCCCGGACGGGACGGCGGGCACGCACGACGGCGCCGATCCGGACGCGGGCCGCCTGTTCGTGGGTTCGGACGACTTCTGGCAGGCGCTCGGCGCGGCGGAGGAACACACCGTGCCCCGCACGATGAACGAGCTGCGCGACCGACTGACGCTACGTCAGGTACGGGCTCTCCAGGCGCACTTCGCCAGGAAGATGGACTCGATCACCGACCGGGCGGTGGACAAGGCCGCCGGCTGGGGCCCGGACGAGACCGACGGGCTGCACGTCAACGACACCGGCCGCGGCGTCGAGAGCGCCGAGCCGGACTGGCACGCCCTGGAGAACACCTACCAGCGGCTGATCGCCGATGTCCGGCCCGCCGTGGAACGGCTGAACGTCCGCGCGCAGTGGGCGCGCCGGGGCCTGGACGGTTTCGAGCATGCCCTGGACGAGCAGAGCAGGAACGGCGCACCGCGGGTACCGGACTCCGCGCAGCGTCTCCTGCGCGACCAGCTCGACCGGGACCTGCACACCCTCCTCGACCGCGAGGGCGCCGCGACCGGCACGTCCGTGTCCGCCCGCGGTGACCGCTTCGCCCAGCTGACCGCCTCGTACACGCGCCCCGAGGCCCTCGCGGAGCGGCTGGAGTACACCGCCTACCGCCAGGCCCGTCTGGACGAGCAGAACGCCGTCCTGACCGAGGTGCTCGCCCAGCACTTCGACGGTCTGCGCAGTGGTCCGGCACCGAGCGACGCGATGGTGCAGCGGCTGCGCGCCCAGTGGGAACGGGCGGTCGACCAGGCCGTCGCCGACCACTGGTTCGGCCACCTCGGCCACCGTGACTTCCGCGCCGCCGCCCTCCACCCGAGCGGCGCTCCGGCCTCCGGCGGGGCCGGCCACCAGCGCGCTCCCGAGAACCGTTCCTGGCACGAGTCGGCCGCCTACCTCAACGCCACGCTCGTCTCCCGGATCCAGCACGGACACGAGCTGAGCGCGGCCGCCGCCGACGCCGCCCGCGACTTCCACGCCCTCCTGGCCGTCCACCACCACAACAACCCCGGCCGCACTCTCGACGACGCCACCCGGCAAGCCCTCGCCGACGAGTACCGCGACAAGTCCCTCACCGCCTACGACACCATCTGGGCCCAGACCGAACACGACACCACCGCCTGGCTCATCCACGAGAAGAACCACGACGACTCCTTCACCACCACCATCACCACACTCGACACCACCCAACAACACACCGCACATCCCGGCGCCGAGGCCACGGTGTCCGTGCCGCCGGCGGCAGGAGAGGCCGCCCGGCCACCGTTTGACGGCCTGGTCACCGAATCTCCGGGCCACCCGGACCCGGGCACCGTCGAGCACGACGGCACCCCGCCGACGGCCAACACGCCCTCCCCTGCCCCGCGGCCCGCCGCGGGGCAGGACACCGCAGGCACCGTCCCGGCCGACGGGGCCGCCGCCCACGGTCCGGAAGCAGAACAGGGAGGGCTACAGCTCCAGGAGCAGGCGCGGCACTCCACCGATACCCGCGAGGCTGGGCAGCGGACGGTTCCGCCCACCCCTGTACCGCCCCGCTCCGCCGACTCCTACACCCCGCCGACCGTACGGCGCGGGCCCCTCACCCCCGGGACCCTGTTCGACGCGCGCCGCCTGCACACCGAGACCGGACACGAGCGCACCGAGCTGGAGATCCGTATCGCGCTGACCGGCGCGGCGGCCAAGACGCATGCCGCCACGGTCCTGGACCAGGCCCGAGCGGGTGTGGCGCGGAGCCTCAACCACCGTCCCGACCAGCGCTATGTCGCGCTGCGCCTGGTCGGTCCCCTCGAGCGTCCCCATCTCACGCTCGATCTCATCGGTGCGAACCGCCCGCTCGACGGCTCCGACCAACTCCGCCCCCAGGCACCCCGGCCCTCGGCCTGGCCCGTGGACGCGGGGCCCGCCGCCTACGCCGATCTCCTCGGCCGGCACACCCGTCTGCACACCGCCGGCTTCGACCAGGAGGTGCTCGCTCCGCTCCTCAACCAGCCCTTCACGGTCCACACCGACGTCAACGACGGCAGGACCACACACGTGCACGTCCACCTCAAGGTCGCGCGACCGGAGTACGTCGCACAACTGGGCGACTGGGCCGCGGAGAGGTGGTCCGCCGCGCAGTGGTCCCGCCTCGACGACATCGAAAGGGACGTCAGCCTCAGTTTCTCGGAGTATCTCAACCGGGTCGGTGTCGTCGACGGGACCGCGCCCGTTAGCGTCACGACGGAACTCGTCGACGCCGGACACCTGCGTCCGGGCGAGCCCGCTTTCCACCTCGCCGACATCGCGCGCGGCACCCTGACCCCGGACAGCGGCCCTCTCCACGGGCTTCTGACGACCCTGGCGGGGATCGACGCCACGCACGACTTCGCCGGGTCCGCCACCGCCTTCCGGGGCGAGGGCTCCGTCGTCGTCCAGGCTCCCTCCGAGGTGCAGGTCTTCATGGCACATGCCGAGGAGACCATGGAGGCGGGTATCGAGGGCCTCCTGAACAGCGCGGACACCACGAAGAAGCTCGGCCCGGAACACATCGAGGCGCTGCGCACGGCTCTCGCGTCACGGGGCCGTGGCGGCGAGGGAACGCCCTCGGCCGCCGAGGCCAGCCCCGTGCAGTTCGGTTCCGTGTTCGGCGCCGAGTGGCAGGCCGCCTCCACGCCGGCCGCTCCACGGCCACGGCCGGTCCGCCGGACCCCCGCACCGTTCACCTGGGATTCGGTCTCACCCCTGGAGCCGCTGCCTCGGACAGAGTCTCCGGAATCGGAACTCACGCCTCGTGCACTGTCGATTCCCCGGAAAGAGTCTCCGGAACGGGAACTCACGCCGCGTCCGCTGTCGATTCCTCGGACCGCCTCTCCGGACTCATTCCTCACGCCGCGCCCAGCGTACGGCCCGACGCGGCGGAACGCCGTTCGCAGCTTGGACACCGGCAGCGGATTCGGCACCGACTGGGGCGGATGGAAGCCGCCCACGGACGACACATCCAAGGCCATGGGCGGCATCTCCGCCAAGAACATGTCCAGATTCCGTCGGCTGAGCAGCGAACTCGGGCTCGCCATCGCCATCCGAGAGGTCAACGAGTTTGCCAGCATCCGCATCGAAGAGGGGGCGCTGCCCAAACCGCTGGACATCAAGTCGAAATCACTCACTCCCTACGACCTCTTCCTGGAGGGCAAGAAACCCGGGACCGACGGCGAAACCTTTGGCTTCGAAAAAAGACACCTAGGTCTTACCGTCTTCTACGACCCCGCGGATCTCAAGGACCAGTCGCAGCACTCGCCCTCTCTCCGAGCGGCGATCGAGAAGCATCACGCCAAGCGGAGGAAGGAGTTCGAAGACCTCCGCGAGTACATGGCGAAGATCGAGACAAAGTTCCCCGTCATAGATGGCATCGTCCACGGGCACGACAGGAACGGGGAGTTCCGCCCCATTGCGAGCGACATCGACCTGCTCGACATCTACAAGCCGACCGGCTCCCCGATCACGCCCAGAACGTACGGGCGCTCTCTGGACAGCATCATGCAGAATATCCCCGAGGTGCTGCACGGGGCGCACCGGCATTGGGACACCAAAGATCCTCTGGAAATGGAGATCCGCGACAAGATAGACAGTCCGATCAACAAGGGGAGAGAGAGGGTCATCGTCGTCTTTCCCCACCAGGAGCCCGTCTACAAAAAGAACTTCAGCCGCAAGAACTCTGTCGACTGGTTCTCCTCCGACGCGGCCGGAGAAAGGCTCGCGGCACAGGGTCCGCGGCACAACGCCGTCGCTCCCACTCGCTACCAGGTGCTGGACAGGACGGGGCTGGAGACGGTCGCGTCGAACGCGATCCGGACCGTCCACGAGCGGGGGACGCCGACCGCGCTGGACGGCGGACCGGGCATGTACAGGTCGTCGGATTCCCCCTACGACATGAGCGTGCAGGAATGCCTGACGCTGCTCCACGAGCTGAGGGACCAGCTCTTCCCCCGCGGAATCCGGCCCGCGGGCACCGTCGACGATTCCGTGCTCGGCGTCCGCCCCCAGGAGAGCCCGCTGGCTCTCGGCCCGGGGTGGCAGGCGGTCGACTCCTGGCAGTCCGTGGCGGACCGGGTCGGAAGCGCACCTGGCACCACCGCCTTCGTCCTGAACCGGCACATGGTCGACATCGGTCACGCCTTCGCCGCCTACGCACTGGCCCCCGAGCACCAGGAGAGTGCCCCCGAAGTCGTCTGGATCGACCTGACGACGGAGCAGCCGATCACGGAGACGCTGCCGGACTGGATGCCGGTGGAAGCCCGCGCGCTCTTCGTCAGCCCTTCGGGTCAGGTCATGCCGGCCCGCCGGGGGTCCGGCTCGGCCTCCCTAGCGGAGGCGCTGACCGACCCCGCCCCCAGCCACCAGTACGGAGCGAAAAAGAACAAGTCCAAGAACACGACAGCGCCTGCCCCGAAACCCGAAAGCCAGTCCACCGAAAGTTCTTCCGAACCCGACCGGCCGGCCGGAATCCAAGTCTCCGAAGAAGATCTGGCCACGATCCGGGGCGAGTGGAGACGCTTTCCTCGCCTGACGGATGCCCAGCGGCTCGGCGCCGAGAGGGTAACGCTCCGCATCCTCCAGAAGCAGGCGAGACCCGATGACTTTCCCCTCATAAACCTGCCGCGGACGATCGCCGCTATCATCGATCACGAGCAGGACAACCGGGGCACAGGATTCAATTCCCAAGTATTTCTGGAATCTCCGGCCATCATGTACGCCTTGGCCACGCGCGGGAAAAACGTGTGGCCTTTCCTGCGGACCGCACCCGAACTCATCCCCATATTGGAGAAATCACCGAACGTACTGGAAGCCCTTCTGCTCCTGCCGCAAAAATGGTTTGACGACCAGGAGAACAATTTCCAAGATCTGATCCGCGTCCTTATGCGCGAGGACGTCATGGCAAGGCTGGAGTCCGACGCCTCGCTTCGCAAGTTCGCTTTCGGGATACTTTATTATCCGCCACGAGTGTTGGCGCGCACCAACGGCGACTTCGGTGTTCTATCCGCTCTCCTTGAGGTCGTCAACCACACCAGCGTGGTCGCTCAACTGGTGAATGACTCACAGGCATTCACTCATGAGCTGCTGGGCCTGGACGACCCTGTCGAGCACATCTGGCAGTTGCACGAAGTGTCGGCTGTTCCCTCGGCACTGCACTCGGTGGTGGCGCGCTTCCCCTCGAAGGCAACCCCTGAACTCTTCCGCGTGATCCTCTCCGGATTCAACGGCCAGCACGTCAATAGAGAACTCGTGCATTACCCGCGTCAACTCATTCTCGCATTCTCCGATGTGGAGATCCTCAAAACCGTTCTGAAGGATCCGTCCCCACTCGCCACTCTGAAGAAACTGGATACCAACTCATATCTGACGGATGTACTCGAAGACCTCCCCGAGCTCGCGCTGCGGCTGCTTTCTGACCAGAGCCGGATCACCGAGGCAGTGCGCAACCCGGCAGTGGCCGTCGCGCTCTCACACGATCCGCATCGTTACGACAACGTCGCCGACGAAGATCTGGCGGCGCACCTGACCGCTACTGTTTCCCCCCCTCTGGAACCAGCGAAAGACGCACTGGCAAAGGTACTCAGGGAAAACAACGAACGACTGCGTTCCCCTATTCTTCGGCCGCTGCTGCAGGCAGCGCAGCAGCTCAAGCCCGACCCGACGGACGCCCACCCTCTGTGGCCTCACCATCTTCGTCGCATCCTCGATCGACGGCTGGGCCAGATCCTTCTGCCCAAAGAACCCTCCCAAGTCGCGTTCATCCTCAAGAACGCGGCACGTAACGAAATGGCGGCTTACGCGTTTCGCAACAAGGACCATCTCCTCTTCCAGAACCATCTGGCGCTCCTGGAGAGGACTAGCGCGCGCACGGAGGCATACAACAGCCCTGCCATCACCTACTGGCTCTCCCTGACTTCGAACTATGCTGAGTGGACCAACCTGATCGACCAGAACCCCTGGTGGGCCTCAGCAAGCCGCCACGCCCTTCATCTTCAAAGCCCACTGCCTGACCATATTGCAGGGCTGCTCAGCCTCGGCAATTCCGCGCTGATAAGGCTGCTATATCGCCGTCCAGGCCTGTGGCTGGACGCCATGGAGAGATTTAACGACTACGCAAGAAACATAACTTCACAGCCTGAATTGCTGAACCAGCTGGGGAATTTGTTCGGAAAGATACCGGAGAGTCACTGGAACAAACTGCTGACCAGTGAGCGATTGTACGCCCTCATGGTCGAGCGCACTGAAAGTTCTCTAGTCAAAGCGTTCAAGATCTTCCCTGAGGCCCTTCGCGAAGCGATCTCCCGCCCCGACTTCACGGCAGCATGGGACCAGGGGACAACCGATGCGGAATCACTGGCGCACGCCACCCTCGAAGACCCGTCGCGCCTTGCCGACCTGCTGTCCAGCATAGAAAAGAGCGGGCCTGCAGAGCTGACGGCTGAGGGGTTCCAAATCACCGAAGAGCGCATCGATAGCGTTCGCCTGCTCACCGTCGGCCTTTCCTCGCGTACACCTGCGGAGGACCTCGCACCGCAACTGACACCAATCAGCACCGCAGACATAACAGAAATACAGAAAAATTACTCTGCCGTGCTGGCAGATGAGAATATGCGCGGCGCAGCCATTGCCGACCCCGCCATGGCAGAGGCTCTCCTTTTCAATTCGGAGATTCGGGAACTCATTTCCGTCCGACCATCACTTCTGGACAAAATCCAGAAACAGTCGGGCGTCCTGCATCGCCTTCTGAAAGTTCCAGGCCTCCCGAGCCTCTTGACCCACCACGACTCCCCATTCAAGCTATTCACAGAAGACTCGACCGCGTGGCTTCCATTTGATGAGATTCGCGTCAAATTCCTCACCAAAAACCCTGAATTCGCCCTGATAGAAAGAGGGCATCTCACCCTATACGAACACGCACTTCTCCGTGAATTCGTCAAAGCCAGTCCTGCGGCGACAAGGGCCCTGATCAAATGGCCCAATAAGGTATTCCCGCTGTCCGATACCCCGGAAGCCATCACAGCGCTCCAGCAGGCCGGCGAACCGGTCGTAGAGGCCCTCATGGCCACTGAGGGACGCCTGGAGGCCGTGACCGAGATGAGCTACCTGGTGGGCTCCTTGGGCGAGTCGCCAGAAGTCGCCACGGCACTCACGTCGCGACTGGAGGTAGCGGCCGACCAGGCAGAGTTCATCTCGCTGGTCGGCAACCGTGCGCTGATGACCCGGCTGGCGTCGCACCCCGAACTCATCGACCGCGTCCTGGACGAAGACGTACTCTCGGCCGCCCAGACAGCTCCCGCTCTGGTGGACGTGCTCGCCCGCACCCCGGAGGAGTCGCGTGAGGCGCTGCTCGCCTCCCGTGTCCTCACCTTGGTCCGCCAAGACCCCGTCCTGGCCGAAGAGCTGAGCCGCCAGGACGATCTGCGCGGCGCACTGATCGAGCAGCCGCGGCTGGTTCGGCTGCTGCAGCAGAACGGGAACATGCTGAACGCCCTCCGCACCAGGCCGGAGCTGGTCCAGGCGTTCCGCGCCAACCGCGCCCTGGTCGAGGTCGCCGAGGAGGAACCCGCCCTGTGGGCGCTGGTGCAGCAGCATCCCGCCCTGGGTGCACTGCTGACCCGGCAGCTCCGGCGTGAGCTGCTGCACCACCCGGTGCTCACGGAGCGCGTGCTCGGCATGGAGCAGATGAGCGAGGAGGAAGCCCGCGCCCTGGCGCCGCTGCTGCGGCTCCCCGCCCTGACGCACCTGCTCGGGGAGGGAGACGAGCGCACCGGCCGGTTCGCCGTCCGCTTCCTGCGGGAGCCCGCCTGGCAGGCGCGTGCCCGGACCGACCAGGACTTCGCCTCGGACCTGCGGAAACTGCTGCGTTCCGGCGACGAGTTCGACCAGATCCTGGCGGATGCCGATCCCGGTCGCCTGATCACCACGCTCGACCGGCTGACGGGCGGCCTCTCGGTCGGCGCCCGGCCCGGGCCGGGCGCCGACCGGCCGGCGCCCACGGCCGAGGAGCCCCAGCCCGCCCCGGCGGAGCGGAACAGCGGGGCCCCCGCCCCACCGCCCCCGAG
>NZ_JBHJUW010000209.1:0-10893 GCF_042268205.1 Streptomyces sp. NPDC056160 | reverse complement strand
GCCCCCGCCCCGCCCCGCGCCGTCCGCCGCCGCCGACGCCGACCGACCGTGACTGAGCGCTGACCGTCGACCGCTGACCGCTGACCGCTGACCGCTGAGCGTCGACCGCTGGTCGCCGGCCGCTCACTGCTCGCCCAGCGTCACGTCCACCGTCTTCGTGACACCGTCGCGCGAGTACGTCACCTTCGTACGCTGCCCCGGCTTGTCCGCGGCCAGCGCCTCGGACAGCGAGGTGATGGTCGTGATGTCCCTGCCGCCCACCCTGAGGAGGATGTCCCCGGGCCGGATGCCCGCCCGGTCCGCCGCGCCCCCGGCCCTCACGTCGACGACCGCGACCCCGGCGGGCTGGTACCCGGCGTCGACGACGGTGCGCCCGGTGATGCCGAGCGCGGCCCGCCCGGAGTCGACGACCCTGCCGTACCGCACGATCTGGCCGGCGATCGTCTTCACCATGGACGCCGGGATCGCGAAGCCGATGCCGGGCGCCGCGCTGCCGCCGAGCTGGGGGTCGGTGGCGGCGAGCGTCGGGATGCCGATGACCTGCCCGTCGAGGTTCACCAGCGCGCCGCCGCTGTTGCCCGGGTTGATCGCGGCCGAGGTCTGCACCATGTCGGCGATCGTCGCCCCGGTGCCGCCGCCGCTCTGCCCCTCGCTCACGGTCCGCCCGGTCGCCGACACGATCCCCTGGGTGACGCTCGAAGACAGCCCCAGCGGGGAGCCCATGGCGAGCACGATCTGCCCGACCGCGACCTTCTCCGATGCGCCGAACGTGGCCGCCTTCAGCCCGTGGGGCACCTTGTCCAGCTTGACGACGGCGAGGTCCTGCTCCGGGTAGGCGGAGACGAGCGTCGCCGTGAGCGTCTCCTCGCTGCCCGCCGTGGTGACGTGGAACCGCTTCTCGTTCCCGACGACGTGCGCGTTGGTGACGATGTGTCCCTTGTCGTCGTAGACGACCCCCGACCCGAGGTCGTGGCTCGCCTGGATCTGCACGACCGACGGCAGGACTTCCTTGATCACCCGCTGGTAGTCGCTCTGCAGGTCGTCCGCGGTCGCCGGGGCGGCCACCTGCCGCCCTCCGGAGGGCGGCAGGCTGGCGGCGTCCGCCGCCGCTTCGGGCACGGTGGAACCGCTGCACCCGGACAGCACGGCCGCACAGCACACCAGCGCGGCCGGCGGACCGACCAGCCGGCGGACACGATCACGCAGACGGTCACGGACACGTTCGCGGGCACGGCCGAAGACGCAGCCGAAGGAACAGCCGAAGGAACAGCCGAAGGAACCGGCACGAGCACGGAGACGGGCGCGGGCACGGGAGACGTCCATGAGCCGAGTCTGTCGCCGGCCCGGAGTCCCGGCCCCCGGGATTCCCCCGTACGGGCGGCGGGCGGCCGCCCCGGGTACCCGCCGCGTCCTACCCGCGCACCCCGCACAGGTGCAGCAGCGCCGCGATCCCGCGGTACGGGTCGGTCCGCCCGGCCCGCTCCTCCGTGTCCAGGAGCCCGGCCACGTCCGCGGGTGCCTGCGCACCGTCCGCCGCCGTGTCCGTGAAGACCCGTACCCCGTACCAGGCGTGCAGCGGGGCGCCGATCCCGGCGAGCGTCGCCGTCAGGTCGGCGAGCCGGTCCGCCCGTACGTCCAGGCCCAGCGGGGTGGGGGTCCCCCCGTTCGAGTCGGTTCGAGAATGGGGGAGGTGCACCGTCGTGTCGAACGCGGCCAGCGCCGCCGCCCAGTCGCCGGACAGCCCCGGCCGCATCGCCAGCGCGTCGGCGTTGCGCACGAGCAGCGACAGCAGTCCGCCCGGCGCCAGCATCCGGGCCAGCCCGGCCAGCAGCGGATCGGGCTCCTCGACGTACATCAGCACGCCGTGGCACAGCACCACGTCGAAGCTGCCCGGCAGGAAGTGCACGCCGGTGTCCTGGCCGTCGCCCTCGACGATCCGCATCCGCGCCCGGATGCCCTCGGGCTCGGCGGCCAGCGCCTGACGGGCCACGGAGATCATCTTCTCGTCCCGCTCCAGGCCGGTGACCTGGTGCCCGGCCCGGGCCAGCCGCAGCGCCTGCGTGCCCTGCCCCATCCCGACGTCGAGCACCCGCAGCCGCTGCCCGACCGGGAACCGCCCGGCTATCTGCTCGTCGAGCTGCCGGGCCACCAGTTCCTGCCGTACGACATCACGCAGCCCGCCCGGTTCGGCCGGCCCGGCATCCGCCGCACCCCCGGGGAAAGCAGCCGTACTCAGGGCCGCTCCCCCCGCTTGACCTGCGGCTTCGGCAGGCGCAGCCGGCGCATCTGGAGGGAGCGCATCAGCCCGTAGGCGACGGCGCCCTTGCGGCTCTGGTCGGGGAAGCGCTCCGCCAGCCGCTTCTTCAGCCGGAGGCCACTGGCGAGCGAGTCGAGCACGATCAGCACGATCACCACGAGCCACAGCAGCAGCGCGATGTTCTGGAGGTAGCCGACGCGCACCATGCTCAGCACCAGGATGACCACGGCCATCGGCAGGAACCACTCCGCGATGTTGAACCGCGAGTCGATGAAGTCACGCGCGAACTTGCGCACCGGGCCCTTGTCCCGGGCCGGGAGGTAGCGCTCGTCGCCGCTGGCCAGCGCCTGGCGCTGCCGCTCCATCTGGACGCGGCGGTCCTCGCGCTGCCGCTTGGCGGCCTCCTTGCGGTTGGTCGGCGTCTGGGCGACGCTGCGGCGCTGGCTCTGGGCCTCACTCCTCTTGGGCGTGGGGCGGCCCTTGGGCGCCTGCGGGTCACGGGGCTGCTTGGAGATGCTCACCGGCGTCTTTTCGGCGACCGGCGCCTTCTCTTCCTTGGCACGGCTACGGAACACAAATCCCAAGGGTACGGGCTCGGCCCGCATGGACCCCAGCCCGGTGGGGAACGATCCGGCAACGCCGGTCGTCTCACAGGGACAGGGGGAGGACGGTCCGCACGTCCGACCGGGAGGCACGTCGGGGGTCACCTACTCCCTACGCCGGATCGGAAACGCGCGCAGTCGTCCTTGGGGATGACCGCATCCGTTCCCGAACAGTGCGGTAATGGATGCAGGGCCCGTACTGTGGGTTCTGTCGCAGAGCTGTGAGCTGGAGTCCGTCAGAAGGGGGCGCGCGAAGCCCATGAGCGGTGTCATGAAGCGTATGGGGATGATCTTCCGCGCGAAGGCGAACAAGGCCCTTGACCGGGCCGAGGACCCGCGCGAGACCCTCGATTACTCGTACCAGAAGCAGCTCGAGCTGCTGCAGAAGGTCCGCCGCGGCGTCGCCGACGTGGCGACCAGCCGCAAGCGGCTGGAGCTCCAGCTGAACCAGTTGCAGCAGCAGTCCACCAAGCTGGAGGACCAGGGCCGCAAGGCGCTCGCGCTGGGCCGCGAGGACCTGGCCCGCGAGGCGCTCTCCCGCCGCGCCGCGCTCCAGCAGCAGGTGACGGACCTGGAGACCCAGCACTCCACCCTCCAGGGCGAGGAGGAGAAGCTCACCCTCGCGGCCCAGCGGCTGCAGGCCAAGGTCGACGCCTTCCGCACCAAGAAGGAGACGATCAAGGCCACCTACACGGCCGCCCAGGCGCAGACCCGGATCGGGGAGGCGTTCTCCGGCATCTCCGAGGAGATGGGCGACGTCGGCCTGGCCATCCAGCGCGCCGAGGACAAGACGCAGCAGCTCCAGGCCCGCGCCGGCGCCATCGACGAACTGCTCGCCTCCGGGGCCCTGGACGACCCCACCGGCACGGCCAAGGACGACATCGCCGCCGAGCTCGACCGGATCTCCGGTGGTACGGATGTAGAGCTGGAGCTGCAGCGGATGAAGGCCGAACTGGCCGGAGGCTCCTCCGCCGACCGCCAGGCCATCGAGGGCGGCCAGGGTCAGGCACAGCCCCAGCAGCAGGCTCGGGACACCCCCCGCTTCGACAAGCAGTGAGCACCGGGGCACCGGCCGCCGCACGGGCAGCCGGGGCCCACGCGCCGAGGAGGGCGACATGATCGTACGGATCATGGGGGAGGGACAGGTGAGGCTGGCCGACGGCCACTTCACCGAACTCAACAGGCTGGACGACGAACTCCTGGCAGAAGTGGAGAAGGGCGACGGCCCGGGTTTCCGCCGCACCCTGGCCGCCCTCCTCACCAAGGTCCGGGAACTGGGCGACCCCCTCCCCGACGACGCCCTGGAGCCGTCCGAGCTGATCCTGCCCGCCGCGGACGCCACCCTGGAGGAAGTACGGGACATGCTCAGCGACGACGGCCTGATCCCCGGCTGATCCCGACCCCACGGAAGCCCTGAGCCAGAACCCCCGCGCACCCGCCACCCCGTACCGTTGGCACACATGGCCCCCCTCGACCGTGTCCGCGACCGGCTGAAAGCGCACCCCTTCGCGCTGGACGCGGGGATCGCGGTCGGCGTGCTCGTCTGCATGGTGGCCGGTTCCTTCGTGGACCCGCGCGGCGAGCACGGCGTCAACTGGGCCGTGCGCCGGCCGGAACTGCTCAGCCTCGTCCTGATGGCCCTCGGCGGCGCCGCGCTCGTCCTGCGCCGCCGCGCCCCGCGCACCGTGCTCGCCGTCACCGGCACCGTCTCGCTCGTCGAGTGCGTCACCGGCGACCCGCGGGCCCCGGTCGCCATGTCGGCCGTCGTCGCCCTGTTCACCGTCGCCGCCGCCACCGACCGCCCCACCACCTGGCGCCTGGGCCTGTCCACCATGACCGTGCTGACCGGCGCCGCCATGCTCGGCGGCCCCGAGCCGTGGTACGCCCAGGAGAACCTCGCCATCTTCGCCTGGACCGGCATGGCCGCCGCCGGCGGGGACGCCGTCCGCAGCCGCCGCGCCTTCGTCCGCGCCATCCGCGAACGCGCCGAACGCGCCGAACGCACCCGCGAGGAGGAGGCCCGCCGCCGCGTCGTCGAGGAGCGGCTGCGCATCGCCCGCGACCTGCACGACGTCGTCGCCCACCACATCGCCCTGGTCAACGTGCAGGCCGGAGTCGCCGCCCACGTCATGGACAAGCGCCCGGACCAGGCCAAGGAGGCCCTCGCCCACGTCCGCGAGGCCGGCCGCTCCGCGCTGGACGAACTGCGCGCCACGGTCGGCCTGCTGCGCCAGTCCGACGACCCCGAGGCCCCCACCGAGCCCGCCCCCGGCCTCGACCGCCTCGACGACCTCGTCGGCACCTTCCGCAACGCGGGCCTGCACGTCGAGGTCGCCCGCGCCGACGGCGGCACCGCCCTGCCCGCCGCCGTCGACCTGGCCGCCTTCCGGATCGTCCAGGAGGCCCTCACCAACGTGCAGAAACACGCAGGCGGCCGGGCCAGGGCCGAGGTCAGCGTCGTACGGGTCGGACCCAACCTGGAGGTCACCGTCCTCGACGACGGCGCCGGCGCGGACGACGTCCCCCACGTCGGCGGAGGGGGCCACGGGCTGCTCGGCATGCGCGAGCGGGTCACCGCCGTGCGCGGCACCCTCACCACCGGCCCCCGCTACGGCGGCGGTTTCCGCGTCCATGCGATCCTTCCCGTCAAGACCGACACCAGCACCCGCCGCACGAGTACGTGCACCCGCGCCCCGGGGGACGCCGCATGACGATCCGTGTCCTGCTCGCCGACGACCAGGCACTGCTGCGCAGCGCCTTCCGCGTGCTCGTCGACTCCGAGCCCGACATGGAGGTGGTCGGCGAGGCGTCCGAGGGCGCTCAGGCGGTACGCCTGGCGAAGGAGCAGCGCGCCGACGTCGTCCTCATGGACATCCGCATGCCCGGCACCGACGGCCTCGCCGCCACCCGCCTGATCAGCGCCGACCCCGCCCTCGACCAGGTACGGGTGGTCATCCTGACCACCTTCGAGGTCGACGACTACGTCGTCCAGTCGCTGCGCGCGGGCGCCTCGGGCTTCCTCGGCAAGGGCAGCGAACCCGAGGAACTGCTGAACGCCATCCGCATCGCGGCCGGCGGGGAGGCGCTGCTGTCCCCGGCGGCCACCAAGGGCCTCATCGCCCGGTTCCTCGCGCAGGGCGACGCCGACGACGGCCGCGACCCCATCCGCTCCGCCCGCCTGGACGCACTGACCGGGCGCGAGCGCGAGGTCCTCGTCCAGGTCGCCGGCGGCCACTCCAACGACGAGATCGCCGAACGCCTCCAGGTCAGCCCGCTGACCGTGAAGACCCACGTCAACCGGGCCATGGCCAAACTCGGCGCGCGCGACCGGGCCCAACTGGTCGTCATCGCCTACGAGTCCGGTCTCGTCCGCCCCAGGGTGGACTGAGCCCGCCCTGCCCCAGTACATCCAGGGGTGGAGCGGGCCCGACCCGGGCGTACTGCGGCCGGAGTAGGCGCGCCGCACGGAAATGGACCAGGGGCCTACGGATCACCGGGTGGCCGTGCCCGAAGGTGTAGGGGTGGGCGCCACTGCGCGCCCGTGCCGCTTCTCCCGCCACTTCGGGCCTGCCACTTCCGGCCGGCCGTTCCCGGCGCTCACAGACGCTCACGGAAGAGAGACCCTGACCCATGTCCTGGCTGTCCAGATTCAGCCTCGCGCAACGGGCCCTGATCGGACTGATCTCGATCGTCGCGCTCGTCTTCGGGGCCATCGCGATCCCCCAGCTCAAACAGCAGCTGCTGCCCAGCATCGAGCTTCCCGTGGTGTCCGTGCTCGCGCCGTACCAGGGCGCCTCCCCGGACGTGGTGGAGAAGCAGGTCGTCGAACCGCTGGAGAACAACCTCAAGGCCGTCGACGGCATCACCGGCGTGACCGCCACCGCGAGCGAGGGCAGCGCCGTGATCACGGCGTCCTTCGAGTACGGCAACGACACGCAGCGGCTGGTCGCCAACGTCCAGCAGGCCGTCAACCGCTCCAAGGCCCTGCTCCCGACCGACGTCGACCCGCAGGTCGTCGCCGGCTCCACCGACGACATACCCACCGTGGTCCTCGCCGTGACCTCCGGCAAGGACCAGCAGGCGCTCGCCGACCAGCTCGACAGGACGGTCGTACCGGCCCTGAAGAACGTCGACGGCGTCAGCCAGGTCACCGTGGACGGCGTACGCGACCTCCAGGTCACCGTCACCCCCGACGACGCGAAGCTCGCCAAGGCGGGCCTCACCACCGCCGACCTGGCCCAGGCCCTCCAGGCCGGCGGGGCCACCGTCCCGGCCGGCTCCTTCGACGAGGACGGCGCCAACCGGACCGTCCAGGTCGGCGGCGGCTTCACCTCGCTGAAGCAGATCGAGGACCTGATGGTCGCCGGTCAGCGCGGCACCGGCACCGGTACCGGCAAGGCACCGGCCCGGCTCGGCGACGTCGCCACCGTCCGCCAGCAGCCCGCCAAGGCCGACTCCATCACCCGCACCGACGGCCGGCCCAGTCTCGCCGTCGCCGTCACCCTCGACCACGACGGCAGCGCGGTCGCCGTGTCGAACGCCGTCAAGGACAAGCTGCCCGAGCTGCGCAAGAGCCTCGGCTCCGACGCGAAGATCACCACGGTCAGCGACCAGGGCCCGGCCGTCTCCAAGTCCATCGAGGGCCTGACCACCGAGGGCGCCCTCGGTCTGCTCTTCGCCGTCCTGGTCATCCTGGTCTTCCTGGCGTCGCTGCGTTCCACGCTCGTGACGGCGGTCTCCATCCCGCTCTCCGTGGTCGTCACCCTGATCGTCCTGTGGACCCGCGACCTGTCGCTGAACGTCCTGACCCTGGGCGCCCTGACCATCGCCATCGGCCGCGTCGTCGACGACTCGATCGTGGTCCTGGAGAACATCCGGCGCCACCTCGGCTACGGCGAGGAGCGCCGCGAGGCCATCCTGGGCGCCGTGCGCGAGGTGGCCGGCGCGGTGACGTCCTCGACGCTCACCACGGTCGCCGTGTTCCTGCCGATCGGCCTCGTCGGCGGCCTGGTGGGCGAGCTGTTCGGCCCGTTCAGCATCACCGTCACGGTGGCCCTGCTGGCCTCCCTGCTGGTGTCGCTGACGGTCGTGCCCGTCCTGTCGTACTGGTTCCTGCGCGCCCCCAAGAACATGCCCGCCGACCCGGAGGAGGCCCGCCGCGCGGCCGAGGAGAAGGAGTCCAACAGCCGCCTCCAGCGCTTCTACGTGCCCGTCCTGCGTTTCGCCACCCGCCGCCGCCTCACCAGCGTGCTGATCGCGGTGGTCGTGCTGGTCGGCACCTTCGGCCTGGCCCCGCTGCTGAAGACCAACTTCTTCGATCCCGGCGACCAGAAGGTGCTCAGCGTCAAGCAGGAACTGAAGCCCGGCACCGGTCTGGCGGCCACCGACGCCCAGGCGAAGAAGGTCGAGAAGCTGCTCGCCGGCACCAAGGGCGTCAAGGACTACCAGGTGACCGTCGGCTCCTCCGGCTTCATGGCGGCCTTCGGCGGCTCCACGGACGCCAACCACGCCTCCTACCAGGTCATGCTGGAGGACTCGGCGTCCGCCGAGGACGTCCGCAAGGACATCGAGGACGGGCTGCACAAGCTGACCGGCATCGGCACCACCACCGTCAGCGCCGGTGACGGCTTCGGCGACCAGGACCTGAAGGTCGTCGTCAAGGCGCCCGACGCGCGGACCCTGCGCACCGCGGCCGAGCAGGTCCGCAAGACGGTCGCCGGACTCGGCGACGTCAGCGACGTCACGAGCGACCTGTCGCAGAGCGTGCCCCGCGTCTCCGTGCGCGCCAACGACAAGGCGGCAGCCGCCGGCTTCACCGAGCAGACCCTCGGCGCGGCCGTCGCCCAGGCGGTCCGGGGCACCACGGCCGGCAAGGCCGTCCTGGACGACACCGAGCGGGACATCGTGATCAAGTCGGCCAGGCCCGCCGAGACGCTGGCCCAGCTGCGCGACCTGCGCCTCGGCCCGGTCAAGCTCGGCGACATCGCCACCGTGAAGCTCGTCGACGGCCCGGTCTCCATGACCCGTATCGACGGACAGCGCGCGGCGACGGTCACCGCCAAGCCGACCGGCGACAACACCGGCGCGGTCAGCACCAGGCTCCAGTCGAAGATCAAGGCCCTGGACCTCCCGGCGGGCGCCACGGCCGAGATCGGCGGTGTCACCTCCGACCAGAACGACGCGTTCAAGAACCTCGGCCTGGCCCTGCTGGCGGCCATCGCCATCGTGTTCATGCTGCTGGTGGCGACTTTCCGCTCGCTGGCCCAGCCGCTGATCCTGCTGGTCTCCATCCCGTTCGCCGCCACCGGCGCGCTCGGCCTGCTGATCGCCACGGGCACGCCGCTGGGCGTCCCGGCGATGATCGGCATGCTGATGCTGGTCGGCATCGTGGTCACCAACGCGATCGTCCTGATCGACCTCATCAACCAGTACCGCAGGCAGGGTTACGGAGTCGTGGAGGCCGTGGTGGAAGGCGGCCGGCACCGCCTGCGCCCGATCCTCATGACGGCCCTGGCGACCATCTTCGCCCTGCTCCCGATGGCCCTCGGCATCACCGGCCAGGGCGGCTTCATCGCCCAGCCGCTCGCGGTGGTCGTGATCGGCGGCCTGATCACCTCCACCCTGCTGACCCTGCTCCTGGTCCCGACGCTCTACGCCATGCTGGAGCTGCGCAAGGAACGCCGCGCGAAGAAGCGCGCGGCGAAGCGCGGACAGGGGCAGGAGACGGAGCCGGAGCCGGATCAACTGGAACCGGCGGGCGTCTGACCCCGCCACGCACGACGAACGGCCGGGCTTCCCTCGCGGGAGCCCGGCCGTTCCGCATCTGCTTCGTTCCCTACGCCCTCAGGGAGCGGACGAAGGCGTCCCAGACGCCGGTTGGGACGATGATGATGTCCCCGCGAGGAGTCTTGCTGTCGCGGACAGGGACGGTGCCGGGGAAGTCCCCGGTGATCTCGACGCATTCGCCCCCGTTGGTGTTGCTGTAGCTGCTTCTGCGCCAGCGGGCGGCGGTCAGCTCGGGGGTGTGCTGCATGGTGTGTAGTCCTCCGTTGCCTTTCGGATCAGCTCCGCCGAGGCGGCCGGCGAAAGGGCGTTGGCGCGGAGCACTTCGTACTGCCTTCGCCACTTCTTCGCCGAGTCGCGGTCCCGCGGAGTTCGTCCTGACGGAGGCGAGACCGCTGCCGGCGGACGAGGCAACGGAGGCGGGGGAGTTGCGCTTCGCGGGAGCACAACTGGCGGCGCCCCTGACGGACGCTTCCCGATCTAAGAAATACATCTCTAGGAACGCCGCCGCACCCTCATGGGACACGGCCCGCTGCCGCTCGGAGGGCGGGTGTCAGAGGAGGTCCGTCGTCTCCAGTTCGCATGCGAACTGCTCCGGGAGAGCGAGGGATCTGCCGAACGGGACGGTGCGGAGCTGACGGTAGTCCTCGTCCTCGGGGTCGCTGAACAGCGTGACGGAGGACGCGTCCCGGTCCACGAGCAGGTACAGCGGGATACCCGCGCGGGCGTAGCAGCGGCGCTTGAGCTCGCGGTCCCTGCGGGGCTTGGTGGAGGTCACCTCCAGGACCATGGCGACGTCACCCGCGGGCGTCCAGGGAGCCGCGTTGCGGTACAGGTCCAGGTGGGCGGGGGCGAAGGTGCCGTCCGGGATCACGTGGTCCCTGGGGCAGCTCTCCGCGCCGGGCAGCTTCAACCCCTTGTTGCCCGAGAAGTCCATGTCGGTACGGGAGCGCCTGCTCACCTGCTTCGCGAGCCGGGCGATGCAGTGCTCGTGTTCCCCGTCCGGCGGCGACGTCACGACGATCTCCCCCTCGAGCAGTTCCGCCCGCAAACCCTCCGGGGTGTCGAGGGACAGGAAGATGTCCAGCAGTCCCTCCGCCGGCGTGGTGGGCTCATGAGCCACAGCTGTCACGTCACGCCCCTCCTTCGGCCGTTCGTCAGACTGGGACATCGGAAGACCACCTGTTCTCGGCATCGGGAACCGTTCCCCCGATCGTGGCACGAAAGGGGCGCTTCCCGGCCGCTGCAAGC
>NZ_JBHJUW010000208.1:0-11167 GCF_042268205.1 Streptomyces sp. NPDC056160 | reverse complement strand
GTGGCCGGGCCGTGCGCGGTGGCCGGGCCGTGCGCGGTGGCCGGGCCGGGCGCCGTGGCCGGGCCGGGCGCCGTGGCCGGGCGGGTCGCCGTGGCCGTCGGGTGCAGGGCGAAGCCCGTGCCGCACACGGCCACCAGCACCGCCGCCCCGCCCAGGGCGTACGCCGGGTGCGCGAGGACCGAGGCGACTCCCACCAGGGCGGGGCCCAGGACGAAGGAGATCTCGTCGAGCGTGCTCTCGAAGGACAGCGCCGCCCCCACCGTGGCGTCGGGGACCGCGGCCCGGCGGGCGAGGGCGACGAGACGGGCGCGTGCCAGCGGGCCGATCAGCGGTACGGTCGCCCCCGCGCCCGCGCCCAGCAGCGCGAGCACCGGCCCGTTGAGGCCCGCGAGCGCCCCGGCGACCAGTGCGGTGACCGCGAACGCGTTGGCCGACGCGAAGAGGAGGACGACCGTCCGCTGGCCGTGCCGGTCGGCGAGACGACCCACGAGCGGCCCGCAGGAGACCTGCCCGAGGGCGAGTGCCCCGCCGGTCAACCCCGCCGCGGCCAGGGAGTCACTCGTCCGGGCGACGAGCAGCACGCTGCCGAACTGGATGGTGGCCGTGGGCAGCCGCCCGAGGAACGACACCACCGGAAGCAGCGGCCCCGTCAGGCCGATCACGTCACGGTAGGTCTCCAGTGTGCTGCGCCGCCCCGGTGTGGTCATCGTCCGACGCTAGCCACGCGCGCGGGGACACGTGGACGGACGGATGACACGAAACCCGGCCGGGCGGGTACGTAGCATCGCATGACACCCGAGCACCCCGTACCCGTCGTACCCACGGCCACCTACCGGCTCCAGCTGCAGCCCGCGTTCCCGTTCCCGGCCGCCGCTGCGGCCGTCCCGTACCTGGCGTCGCTCGGCGTCTCACACCTGCACCTGTCCCCCGTCCTGGAGGCCGTGCCGGGCTCACCGCACGGCTACGACGTCGTGGACCACACGCGCGTGCGCGGCGAACTCGGCGGCGAGGAGGGCCTTCGCGCGCTGGCGCGCACCGCGCGGGAGCACGGCCTCGGCCTGATCGTGGACATCGTGCCCAACCACATGGCGATGGTCCCGCGGCACAACCCCGCCCTGTGGGACGTGCTGCGCGAGGGGCCCGCGTCCCCGTACGCGCGCTGGTTCGACATCGACTGGCAGGCGCAGGGCGGCAAGGTGCTGCTGCCGGTGCTCGGCGGTCCGCTCGGCGAGGAGAGCGACCACCTGAAGGCGGACGGCGACGTCCTGCGCTACCACGACCACGCCTTCCCGCTGCGCGCGGGCACGGAGGGGCTGCCGCTGCCGCAGCTGCTGGACGCACAGTGGTACCGCCCGGTGTGGTGGCGGCTGGCCCGGACGGAACTGAACTACCGGCGCTTCTTCAGCATCTCGCAGCTGATCGGCGTGCGCGTGGAGGACCCGGAGGTGTTCGAGGCCACCCACGCCAAGATCCTCCAGCTGCTGCGCGAGGGCGTGGTCGACGGGCTGCGGATCGACCACCCCGACGGCCTCGCCGACCCCGACGGCTACCTCGACCGGTTGCACGAGGCGACGGGGGGGCGGTGGACGGTCGTGGAGAAGATCCTCTCCGCCGGTGAGCACCTGCCGCCCTCCTGGCCGGTCGCGGGCACCACCGGCTACGACGCCCTGCGGCACGTCGACGGCCTGTTCACCGACCCGGCCGGCGCCGGTGAACTGCTGGAGCACTACCGGCGTTTCGCCGCCCCCCAGACCGACCGCGGCGGGGACTGGGCGGCAACGGTGCGGCGGGCGGCGTACAAGGTGATCACGCACGAGCTGGCGGCCGAGACCGAGCGGCTGACCCGGGTGGCGGACCGGGTGTGCTCGTCCGCGCCGGACCCGGCCCTGCGCGACCGCGCGCCCTGGGCCCTGCGCACCGCCCTCCAGGAACTGCTGGTCCGCCTGGAGGTGTACCGGCCGTACACCTCTGTGGACGCCGCCTCGGTGGTCACCGAGGACGCCGCCGCGGCGGCCAGGCTCGCCTTCACGGTGCCCGAGGAGGGCGGGGCCGTGGACGTCGTACGCGACCTGGTTCTGGGGCGGGCCGGTGCCGGACCGGACGCGGTGGAGCTGCGGACCCGGTTCGCGCAGGCCGCCTCCGCGCTGCGCGCGAAGTCCGTGGAGGACACGGCGTACTACCGGTACGTGCCGCTGCTGTCGGCCAACGAGGTCGGCGGCGACCCGGGCCGCCCGGCGGTGTCCCCTGAGGACTTCCACGCGTACTGCGCGCGCGTGCAGCGGGACTGGCCCGTCACCGGGACGGTCGTCTCCACGCACGACACCAAGCGCAGCGCCGACGTGCGGGCGGCCCTGGCCGTGCTGACCGAGTGCCCGGGACGCTGGGCCCGGCTGCTGGCCGAGGTGAGCGGTGCCGGGGAGGGCGCGCCCGACGCGCAACTGGCCTGGGCGGCCTGGCAGACGGTGTTCGGCCTCGGGGAGGCGGACGCGGAGCGGGTGGGGCCCGCGCTGCTCAAGCACGTGCGTGAGGCGGGCCTGTACACGAGCTGGACGGAGCGGGAGGCACCGTACGAGGAGGCGGTGGAGCGGTTCGTCGCCGAGGGGCCGTGCGGGCCGCCCGGCGGGCGCGTGGCCGCCTTCCGCGCCGAGCTGGAGCCGTACGTCCGGGCCAACGTGCTGGGCACCGCCCTGGTGCACCTGACGATGCCGGGGGTACCCGACCTCTACCAGGGCACGGAGGCCGAGTACCGGGCCCTGGTCGACCCGGACAACCGGCGGCCCGTGGACCTGCCGCCCGCCGGCGCCGGCGCGAAGGGCGCGGTGACGGCGGCGGCGCTGCGGCTGCGCGCGCGCCGCCCCGAGGCCTTCGGCGCCGCCGCGGCGTACGACCCGCTGCGGGCCGAGGGCCCGGCGGCGGACCACTGCACGGCGTTCGCCCGCTCCGGGCAGGCGGTCACGGCCGTCACCCGCCTCCCGCTGCGCCTGGCCGAGGACGGCGGCTGGCGCGGCACCCGGCTCCCGCTGCCCCCGGGCCGATGGGCGGACGTGCTGACCCCGGGCCGCGCCTTCGAGACCCACGCGCGCGCGGAGGACCTCTTCGAAACACTTCCGGTAGCCCTGCTGGAACGGGTGGACTGACCGTCCGGGCGGGGGCGGGCGCGGAGCGGGCCGGAAGGTTCGCCGGGACTGCCGGTGAGCGGCTACTTGACAGTCCTCACCGGCCGTGGGGTACTGCGGGATGCGAAGCCGGGCGGACGAGTACGGGGGTGAGTCCTCTGCCGGAGCCGCGCTATCACAGTGTTCCCGAACTCGTGGCCTCGGCCCGGTCGCTGGCCGCGCGCCGGCCGGCCCTGTGCTCCCTGGAGGAGGTCGGCGCCTCCCGCGCGGGCAGGCCGCTGCACCTGCTGTCCGTCGGCCACGCCCGGCGCGCCGTCCTGGTGGTCGCCGGCGCGCACGCCAACGAGCCCACGGGCGGTTCCACTCTCCTCGCACTGGCCCACCGCGTGCTGAGCGAGCGGGAGTTGCGCGCCGGCACCTCCTGGCACTTCCTGCTCTGCGCGGACCCGGACGGGGCCAGCCTGCACGTGACGCCGGCCCCGCGCAGCCTGCTCGACTACCACCTCGGTTTCTTCCGCCCGGCCGGGTCCGAGCAGCCGGAGTGGTCGCCGTCCGTGCTGCCGCCCGACCGGCTGCCGCCCGAGACGCGGGCGCTGACCGGCGTCATCGACGCGCTGCGGCCCTACCTCCAGGTCACGCTGCACGGCACGGAGCTGGGCGGCAGCTGGGTGCAGCTCACCCGGGACGTCCCCGGGTTGGCGGAACCTTTCGCCAAGTCGGCGGCGGAGCTGCACATCCCGGTGGAGACGGGGGCCTGCGACGCGGCGGGCTGGCCGGTCTCCGGACCCGGCGTACGGGTGATGCCGGCGCCCGGCTCGGCGCTGGCGTACCCGAGCCTGCCGGACGACGCCCGCCTCAGCACCTGGTACCACGCCCACCTTCACGGTGGTCTGACGGCGGTCGTGGAGGTCCCTATGTGGGCGAGCGACCTGGTCGACGACCCGGCCCCGCACCCCGCCCCGCACGCGGCGATACGGCGGCTGGCGTCCCGGCTGCTGCGGGACGCCCGGGAGGTGGACCTGGTGCTCGCCGACGCGCTGCCCCGGCTGCGGGGCGCCGAGGGGCCGCTGCTGCGCGCGGCGCGCTGGGGGCTGGGCCTGGTGCCGGGACTGGCGGCGGACTGGGCGCAGACCCCGCCCGCCGACACGACGATGGCCTACGTCGGCAGCGTCGACGCGTTCGGCCGCCGGCTGCCGCTGCGGGCCGCGGCGATGCTGCTGCGGGTGCTGCGCGAGGCCGACGACCGTGCCGCGCCGGGCCTCGAACAGCTCGTCGCGAGCTGGAGCAGGGCCTTCGCGGACCGCTTCCGGGCCCGCTGGGTGCCGCTGGAGCACCAGGTCGAGCACCAGTCCCGCACGGTGGTGGAGACGGCCCGCCACGCCCGTGACGTGAGCGCGTGAGGGGGCGCGCCCCCCCCTCGCACGGCCGTCGCCTGTCCGTGCCCGGCCCCGCCGGTGCGCGCTCCTCACCCGTCCAGCGCGAACACACCTCCCGTCCGGGCGTTCATCTCGCACGCGTTGGCGAAGGTCTCCGTGTAGTCGACCGCGCGTCCCTGCCACTCGCCGCGCGCCTGTACGGTCACGGGGGCGTAGATCATCGAGCAGAACACCTCCTTGCGCGGGATGCCGCGGATGTCGCCGCGCGCCGTGCGCAGCTCGGCGCAGGCCTCGGCCGCGCGGGAGTGGCCGTGGGGCGGGTCGCACAGCAGCAGGGTGCCGCGGGTGTCGCCGCCCGAACGGGTGTCTCCGTGGGTGACGGTGACGTACAGCCAGTCGCTGCGGTCGGCGTGCCGGAGGGACGACTGGGCCGCCTGGGCCGGGACCGCCCCCGCGAGGAGCAGGGCCGCGGTGACCGGCAGGCCGCGGCGCAGCCACCGGCTCGCCGCCTTGGTGATGGAGTGGGTCATGGCCGGTGTATCGGCACCCCGGCGCGGGGACCGCAGTCCGGCTCACCCGAACGGGAGCGGCGCCGCGCGGCCTCCCGCCCGTCCGGACGCCTCAGCATCTCCCGGTGCGTCCCGGTGCGTCCCGGTGCGCCTCGGTGACCCGCAGCGCCTCAGTGCCTCTCGGTGCGCCTCAGTGCGCCTCAGTGCGCCGAGAGCCGGTACGCCACCTGCCCGAAGCCGATCTGGTCGCCCTCGCGGACGACGGCCGCGCCGGTCACGCGCCGGCCGTTGACGGTCGTGCCGTTGGTCGAGCCCAGGTCGCGCAGGATCCACAGGCCGCCCTGGTGGACCAGCTCGGCGTGGGCCCGGGAGACCGTCTCGTGGTTCAGCCTGAGGCCGCTCGCCGGGTCGCGGCCTATGCGCAGCGGACGGCCGCTGTCCGGGTGCGGCAGCAGCAGCTTGGGCAGCCGCTCGGCCTGCCAGGCCCGGCGCAGCCGTACGGAGAAGCCGGAGACGGCCTCGACCGTGCCGAACACCATGCGGGACAGGCGGCCCTCGGCGGACAGGTCCGAGGTGAGCACGGCGAGTTCGTCCGGGCGGCGGGCGGCCAGCGCGAGTTCCATGCGCCGCAGGAACGTGTCGTGCGAGAGCCGGCCCGCCGCGACGCCGTCGCGCAGCACCTTCAGCGCCCGGTCGCGCTCCGTGTCGGACAGCCGCGCGGGGTACGGGTGGAACTCGAAGGACGACGTCACGCTGCTGATTGTCGGACACCCGATGCGGGGTGTCCAGGAAACGCCGAAGGCGGCCCCGGGGCGTGCGGACCTCACGACACCCGCCGCAAAAGGGTGGTTTCAAAAGCGGATTGATCTCCTATGGAGGACCATGGAGGACGCCATCACGGTGAGCAGACGAAGGGGAACCGTCCGTGCATTTCGAGGTGTGGGCACCGCAGGCCGGCCGTGTGACACTCCAGTGCGACGGCGCCACGCGCGCACTGGAGCGTGATCCGGAGCGCCCGGGATGGTGGAGCGGTGAGGCCGGGGCGCGGGACGGCTCGCGCTACGGCTTCGCCCTGGACGACGGCCCCGTGCTGCCCGATCCGCGGTCGCGGCGGCAGCCGGACGGCCCGGACGGGCTGAGCGCCGTCGTCGACCACGGGCGCCACGCGTGGCGTGCCGCCGGATGGGCCGGGCGCCCCCTGCCCGGCGCGGTGCTCTACGAGCTGCACGTCGGCACGTACACGCGCGAGGGGACGTTCGACGCGGCGGCGGCGCGCCTGGAGCACCTGGTGGAACTCGGCGTCACGCACGTGGAGTTGATGCCGGTGTGCCCGTTCCCCGGCCGGCACGGCTGGGGGTACGACGGGGTGTCGCTGTGGGCGGTGCACGAGCCGTACGGCGGCCCGGAGGGGCTGAAGCGCTTCGTCGACCGGGCGCACGAGCTGGGTCTGGGCGTCGTCCTGGACGTGGTGCACAACCACCTGGGCCCCTCGGGCAACTACCTGCCCCGGTTCGGCCCGTACTTCACCGACACCCACCACACGCCCTGGGGCTCGGCCGTCAACCTGGACGCGCCCGGCTCCGACGAGGTCCGCGACTTCCTCGTGGGCAGCGCGCTGGCCTGGCTGCGCGACTACCGGCTCGACGGGCTGCGCCTGGACGCGGTGCACGCGCTGGTGGACACGCGCGCGCGCCACTTCCTGGAGGAGCTGTCCACGGCCGTGGACGCCCTCTCCGCCGACCTCGGCCGCCCGCTGTTCCTCGTCGCCGAGTCGGACCTGAACGACCCGCGGCTGATCACCCCGCGCGCGGAGCACGGCCTCGGGCTGCACGCGCAGTGGAGCGACGACTTCCACCACGCCCTGCACACGGCCGTGACCGGCGAGACCCAGGGCTACTACGCCGACTTCGGGCGGGCCCCGCTCGCCGCGGTCGCCAAGACGCTCACCGGCGGCTACTTCCACGACGGGACGTACTCCAGCTTCCGGGGCCGCCACCACGGCCGTCCGCTGGACCGCACCCGCGTGGCCGGTCACCGGCTGCTCGGCTACGGCCAGACCCACGACCAGATCGGCAACCGGGCCCAGGGCGACCGGCTGTCCACCCTGCTGGCGGACGCTCCCGGGCTGCTGGCGTGCGCGGCCACCCTCACGCTGACCGCGCCGTTCACGCCGATGCTGTTCATGGGCGAGGAGTGGGCGGCCGGCACGCCGTGGCAGTTCTTCACCGACCACACCGACCCGGAACTGGCGGAGGCGGTGCGCCGGGGCCGGCGGCGGGAGTTCGGGGCGCACGGCTGGGCGGAGGAGGACGTTCCGGACCCGCAGGACCCGGCGACCCGCAACCGTTCCTGCCTGGACTGGTCCGAGCCGGAACGCGAGCCGCACGCACGCGTGCTGGCCTGGTACCGGCGCCTGCTCGCGCTGCGCCACCGGCTGCCCGACCTCACCGACCCCGATCTCGCCGCCACCCGGGTCGCCTACGACGAGGAGGGGCGCTGGCTGGCCTTCCGGCGCGGGGACGTGCGGGTGGCCGTGAACCTCGGCACCGAGCCCGCGGCGATCCCGCTGGGGGCCCGGCCGACCCGGGTGCTCGCCGCCTGGGAGCCGGTCGAGGCGCCCGACGAGGACGGCCTGCTGCGCCTGCCCGGCCGCTCGTGCGTGGTCCTGGCGCAGAGCTGAGCGCACCGCCCCCGGTCAGGGTGCGGCCTCCTCCCCGCCCTCCCCGTCCCCCTCGCCGTCAGTGCCGTCAGTGCCGTCGGTGCCGTCCTCGCGGAACTCCGTGACCCGCTCCAGGAGGATCGCCTCCCAGGCGTGGCGCAACTGGGTCCGCAGGAGCGGCAACGGACTGTCGTCGCGGCCCTCCAGACGGGCGGCGAGACGGATCACGGTGTCGCAGCGGGCCAGCCACAGGCCGCGCAGACACGGGCGGGCCCCGTACCCGGCGAGGGTGGCGGCGCGTACGGCGGCGGGCGAGCCCACGGCCAGGGCGAGGCCCGCGATGTCCTCGGCGGGGTCGCCCACCGCCGCGTCGGTCCAGTCCAGGACGCCGCGGACCCGGCCGTCGGCGGCGACCACCAGGTGCTCGCCCTTGAGATCGTGGTGGACGAGGACCGCGGTGCCCGGCTGTGCGGCCAGTTGGGCGGCGGCGGGCGGGGCGAGCTGGTGCAGGCGCGCGGCCTCGAACTCGTCTGCCTGTCCGAGGGCTTCGGCGCAGTGCGCGGCCATCCGGCGCAGCGCCTGAAGGGAGCGGGGCGCGGCGCGCGGCACACCGAGCGTCTCGGCCTGCCGGACGGGCACCGCGCGCAGCCCGGTGAGCAGCCCGGCCAGGTCGTCCTCGCCGAGGGCGGAGACGTCGTGCTCGTCGGCGGTGCCGCCGGGGATCCTGGTGTCCAGCGTGTACGTCAGTCCGGGCGCCCAGTCGCCGTGCGCGACGCTCGCGGGGACGGCCACCGGCAGGTGCGGGCGGGCGAGGTCGCGCAGGCGCAGTTCGCGGCGCTGGCGCAGGGAGGTCTCGCGGTCGGGGGCGAGCCGCAGCACGTGGCGGGTGCCGACCCACCAGGTGGAGTGCTCGCCGCCCTCCGCGACGGGCCGGACCTCCGCTGCGCCGGGTGCTGCTGCCCGGCTCTCCGGACTGTCCCGGAGCAGGGTGCGGACCAGCCGGCGGACGGTGTCCGCGGTGGGAGTCGGTGCCTGGGTCATCGTCGCGCCGTGTCGTTCGGGTCGTGGGTGGGGGCCGCCGGTGGGTCAGTCCACTATGACCATCTCCCGGGTCGTGTCGTTGAGGCGGCGGCCCCCGTCGCCGGTGACCGTCACGATGTCCTCGATCCGCACACCGAAGCGGCCGGGCAGGTAGATGCCGGGTTCCACGGAGAAGCACATGCCGGGCACGAGGGGCTGCTCCTCCCCTTCGATCATGTACGGCGGCTCGTGGGTGGTGACGCCGATGCCGTGCCCGGTGCGGTGGATGAAGTACTCGCCGTAGCCGGCCCCGGCGATGACCGCGCGGGCGGCGCGGTCGACCTCCTGGCAGGCGGCTCCCGGACGCACGGCGCGGAAGCCGGCCTCCTGCGCCTCGCGCACGATGTCGTGCACCCGGCGCTCCTCGTCCGTGGGTTCGCCGACGTGGACGGTGCGGGTGGTGTCGGAGCCGTAGCCGTCCTTCAGCCCGCCGAAGTCGAGGACGACCATGTCGCCGCGCTCGATGACCCGGTCGCCCGTCTCGTGGTGCGGGTCGGCGCCGTTGGGGCCGGAGCCGACGATGGTGAAGTCCACCTGGGAGTGGCCGAAACGCCGCAGCAGGGCGGCGAGGTCGGCACCGACCTCGCTCTCGCGGCGCCCGGCGAAGCGGACGGTGCGGATCTCCTCGAAGGCCTGGTCGGCGGCGGCTCCCGCGGCGGCCAGCAGGGCGAGTTCGGCGGGGTCCTTGACGGCGCGGAGCATCGGCAGCGCCTCGGTGAGGGAGGCGTAGGAGGTGCCGGGCAGGGTCCGCTGGAGGCCGAGCAGGTGCATGGCCCACGCGTTGTCGCTGATGCCGAACCGGCCGCGGTCGTCGAGGAGGGCGGACGTGAGGGCGTAGGGGTCCTTGCCGTCGGTCCAGTCGCGCAGGGTCAGCGCGGGGGCGCCGGTGGCGCGCGCGGCGTCGGGGGCCTCCAGCGCGGGCAGGACGAGGACCGGGTCCTGTCCGGGGACCAGGACCAGCAGGGTGAGCCGTTCGGTGGTGGCGGGCGGCGCGTAGCCGGTGAGCCATACGAGGTCCGGTCCCGGGGCCACGAGGAGCCCCGCGAGTTTGGCGTCGGCCGCGGCCCGTGCGGCGCGGGCCATCCGGGCCCGGTAGTCGTCGGCGGTGAAGGGCGCGGGCGCGGTGCCGGTCATCCGGGCCTCCGTGTGCGGCTGAAGGGGCGGTGAGCAACGAGCAGTGACCACGGGCAGCATCCTGCCCGCGCGGAGGAAGCCGCGCGAGCCGGTCGGCGGGACCGTGTCACGTCACCATCCTCGCTGCTGGGAGGCCCGGCGGACCACCGCTTTGCGAGATCCGCGCTAATGGATGGGGGTTGCCCAACCATTAGAACTCGTGGTGGGATCACCTCTGTCCATGAGTCGGCCGACAGGAGGGGTACGCCGTGCTCGTCATCGCACACATCAGCGATCTGCATCTGGACGGCACCGCGCGGGCGACGGAGCGCGCCACGCGGGTGCGCGACGCGCTGTGGGAGCTGCCGGGGCGGGTGGACGCGCTGCTGGTGACCGGCGACATCGCCGACCACGGCGCGGAGGCCGAGTACGAGGAGGCCGCCGCGCTGCTGGGGCTGTCCGGCGAAGCCGCGCCGTTCCCGGTGCTCACCTGCCCCGGCAACCACGACGGCCGCGCCGCCTACCGCAAGGCGCTGCTGGGCGGTGCGCCGACCGCAGAACCCGTCAACTCCGTGCAGGTGTTCGACGACGCGGCGGTGCTCATGTGCGACTCCAGCATCCCCGGCAGCGACGAGGGCGCGCTGGAGGAGGAGACGTACCGCTGGATCGAGGAGACGCTCGACGACCTCGGCGACGACCGGCCGGCCCTGCTGGCCTTCCACCATCCTCCGGTCGCCCTGCACCACCCCCTGCCCGACCGCTACCGCCTGCGCGACCCGCACCGGCTGGCCGCCCTGCTGCGGCGGCGCCCCGCGATCGCCGGGCTGATCACGGGGCACGCCCACACCCCGGCCGCGACGTCGTTCGCCGGGCGCCCGCTCGTCGTCGGCCCCGGGGTCACCTGGACGCTGCGGCTGCCCTGGGAGGGCGAGGCCTTGGCCGACCGGGAGGCCCCGCCCGGGCTCGCCTTCCACGTGCTGGACGACGAGGGCCGGCTGACGAGCCACTTCCGCGTCGTCACGTGACGACGCCGGGTGTGACGTCCAGCTGCTGGTAGCCGCCGCTGCGGTGCCGTACGGTCAGGGTCACCTCGTGGCCCGGGCGGGCCCCGGCCACCGCGCGCGCGAGGTCCGCCGCGGAGTCGATCCGCGTCCTGCCGAACACGAGCAGGACATCGCCGCGGACCAGACCGGCCGCATAGCCGGGGCCCGGTACGTGCACGCCGACGACCCGCGCGCCGGGCCCGTCGTCGTCCACCGCCTCCACTCCGAGGGCCGGCCCCACCGGCGCGGGAGCCGCGGCCGGGCCCCCGCC
>NZ_JBHJUW010000207.1:0-11248 GCF_042268205.1 Streptomyces sp. NPDC056160 | reverse complement strand
TATATTTGTCGCCGGCCGCTACTTTTTTTTAAACCACCCCCCACCCCCCCCGCCCCGGCGCGGCTCCCCCCCCCCCCCCCCCGGGGGCCGGCCGCCGGGGCCCGCCCCGCCGACATCCGCCGGTTCGCGCGGGGGCGGCTGCCCTCGTACATGGTGCCGTCGGCGGTGGTGGTTCTGGACGCGCTGCCGCTGACGACGAACGGAAAGCTGGACCGCAGGCGCCTGCCGGTGCCCGAGGTGGGCAGGCCGGAGCTGGACGTCGGGTTCGTGGCGCCGCGTGACGTGGTGGAGGAGGTCGTGGCGCAGGTCTGGTGCGCCGTGCTCGGCGTCGATCGGGTCGGTGTGCACGACGACTTCTTCGAGTTGGGCGGCCACTCGTTGCTGGTGGTCCAGGTGGCGGCCCGGATCCGCAAGCTGCTGGGCGTCGAGGTACCGCTGCGGGAGCTGTTCGACGCCCCGACCATCGGACAGCTGGCTTCCCGCGTCCGCGCCGAACAGGCCAGGGGCCTCGGCGACGGGGCTCCGGCCCTTGAGCCGGTGGAGGACCGGAGCGGGCCGCTGCCGCTGTCGTTCGCGCAGCAACGCCTGTGGTATCTGGACCAGTTGATGCCCGACGGCGTCTTCTACAACATGTGCGACGCCTACCGGGTCCGCGGCCCCCTCGACCTGGACGCGCTGCAGCGGGCGCTGCGGATGCTCGTCGAACGGCACGAGACGCTGCGGACGGCGTTCGTCGAACGGGACGGCGTGCCCTACCAGGTCGTCTCGGCCTGTGATGCGCCGGTCGCGCGGCGTGCGGCACAGGTGATGCGGATCGAGCCGGCCGAGCGGACCGAGGAGGGTGTGCGGGACCTGGTGGCGGCGCAGGCGCGCACCCCGTTCCGGCTGGAGGACGGCGCGCTGCTGCGCGTGGCGGTGGCCCGGCTGGCGGACGACGAGCATGTGCTGGTGATCACCATGCACCACATCGTGTCCGACGGCTGGTCGGTCGAGGTCCTGGTGGATGAACTCGGCCGGCTGTACCGGGAACACGTCACCGGCGCCCCCGCCGCGCTCGCCCGACTGGACATCCAGTACGCCGACTTCGCCGTGTGGCAGCGGGCCTGGATGACCGGCCCCGTGCAGGAGAAGCAACTCGCCTACTGGAAAAGGGCGTTGGACGGCGCGCTGTCGGTGCTGCGGCTGCCCGCCGACCACCCGCGTCCCGTCGTCCAGTCCCACCGGGGCGAGACTGTCGAGTTCTCGCTGCCCGCAGCGCTCGTCGCGCGGCTGGAAGGGCTCGGCCGGGAGCAGGGCGTCACTCTGTTCATGACACTGCTCGGCGCCTTCCAGGTGCTGCTCGCACGGTACAGCGGTCAGGACGACGTGGTCGTGGGGGTGCCGGCGGCGAACCGCACCCGCGCCGAGACCGAACCCCTGGTCGGCTTCTTCGTCAACACCCTTCCGGTACGGGTCGGCTGTCCGCCGCAGGTGTCGTTCCGCGAGCTGCTCGACCGGGTCCGCGAGGCCGCGCTGGGCGCCTTCGCCCATCAGGACCTGCCCTTCGAGGCGCTGGTCGAGACGCTCGCACCCGAGCGCGACCTCAGCCACACCCCTCTCGTACAGGTCACCTTCCAGCTCCTCGACGCTCCCGACGAGAAACTCGTCCTGCACGGCACGGACTGCACCTCGCTCGGCTTCAGCGGCGTGACCAGCCGGTTCGACCTGTCCCTCGACATCGTCTCGGGCCGGGACGGGAAGCGGTGCCTGCTCACGTACTGCCCCGATCTGTTCGACCGGCCCCGTATGGAGGTGCTGGCCGACCACTACCTGACACTGCTCGACGCGGCGGCGAACGACCCCGGCCTCCGCATCGGGGACCTGCCGCTGAGCGACGACACCGAACACCTGCGCCTGCCGGCCTGGGCAGGGCCGCAGCACACGCCTGAAACGGATACGGGGACGGTTCCGGACGCCTTCGCCGCCCAGGTGCGGGCGACACCGGACGCGCCCGCTCTGGCGTACGGGAACACGACACTCACGTTCGCCGAGCTGGACACCCAGGTGGCATCGCTGGCACGGACGTTGGCCGGCCTCGGGATCACCGCCGAGACGCCGGTCGCGGTGTGCCTGCCGCGCTCCGCCGACAGCGTCGTGGCCCTGCTGGCCGTGATGCGGGCGGGTGGCGTCTACGTGCCCCTGGACCCGGAGTGGCCCGCCGACCGCACCGCCTACGTCCTGGACGACACCGGGGCCCCCGTCGTCATCACCCGCGACCTGCCCGCAGGCCCCGGCCGCGTCCACATCGACCCGCGGCAGCCCGTGGCCGACGGTCCGGTGCCCGCACCGCGCCTCCACCCCGACCAGGCCGCCTACATCATCTACACCTCGGGATCCACCGGCGCCCCCAAGGGCGTCACCGTCCAGCATCGCTCTCTGCACCACCTGCTGGGCCACGTACGGCGCATGGCGGAGGGCGGCCGCCGGCGCAATGTCGCGCACACCACCGCGATGACCTTCGACCCGTCGCTGGAACAGTTCCTGTGGCTGGTCGCCGGACACACCCTGCACGTCGCGTCCGAGGACGAGCGCCGCGACCCCGAGGCGCTGGTGGGTCTGGTGCGGCGGGCCGCGATCGACGTCCTCAACGTCACCCCGTCCCACCTGGACATGCTGATCCAGGCCAGGCTGCTGGAGGGCTCCCGGGTGCCGGAAACGCTCCTGGTCGGCGGCGAGGCCGTGTCCGCGGCCCTGTGGCGGACACTGCGCGACCAGGGCTCCGGCACTCGCGCCTTCAACCTCTACGGCCCCACCGAAGCGACGGTCGACGCCACCTGCCACGACCTGTCCCGCCCCGTCGACATCCCCGTCATCGGCACCCCCCTGCCCGGAGTCCGCCTCCACGTCCTCGACGAACGACTGCGACCCGCACCCGTCGGCGTCGCCGGGGAGATCTACCTCGGCGGCCCCGGACTCGCCCGCGGCTACGTCAACCGCCCCGCACTCACCGCACAGCGCTTCATCGCCGACCCCTACAGCGACACCCCCGGCAGCCGCCTCTACCGCACCGGCGACCGCGCCCGCCGACGCCCCGACGGCACCCTCGAATACCTCGGACGCACCGACGACCAGATCAAACTCCGCGGCTTCCGCATCGAACCCGGCGAGATCGAAGCCGTCCTCACCCACCACCCCACCGTCAAGGAAGCCGCCGTCACCGTGGCCGCCGACGACGGCACCGCCCGGCTGGTCGCCCTCGTCGCGCTCGGCTCCGGCTCCCCGCACGGCAGTCTGGCCGACGGCGGCCAAGGTGCCCACGTCGAGGACTGGAACGCGGTCTTCGAGACGACCCACGCCGACGCCACCGACGGTGAACTCACCTTCAACATCAAGGGCTGGAACGACAGCCTCACCGGTGAGCCGATCCCCGTGGAGCACATGCGGGAGTGGGTCGACACCACTGTCACCCGCCTCCTGGACCGGCCGGCCGGACGTGTCCTGGAGATCGGCTGCGGCACCGGGCTGCTCATGTGGCGGCTGCTGCCGCACGTCACCGAGTACACCGGCACCGACTTCTCACGCCCCGCCGTGCAGTGGCTCCGGGACGGACTGCGCCGTCGCCCCGCGCACCGGGCGCGGCTGCACCACCGCGAGGCCACCGACTTCACCGGTGTCGGCGCCGCGTCCACCGACCTCGTCGTGATCAACTCGGTCGTCCAGTACTTTCCCGACCGCGCCTATCTCGACGCCGTCCTGGACCGGGCCGTCGACGCCACGGCCGACCAGGGGCGCGTCTTCGTCGGAGACGTACGCAACCTCGCCCTCGCCCCGCAGTTCTACGCTCGCCAGGCCCTCGCCCACGCCGGCCCCGGTACCCCGGCCCAGGACCTGGCCCGCGCCGCCAGTGATCTCGCCGCCAGGGACAGCGAGTTGCTGATCTCGCCCGAGTACTTCACCGCGCTCGCCGCCCGCTCGCCCCGCATCACCGGCGTCGAGGTCCTGCCCCGCCGGGGACGGCACCGCAACGAGATGAGCCTGTACCGCTACGACGTGGTGCTGCACGTGGGCGACCGCCCGGCCGCCCCGGAGGCAGAGGTGGTCACCTGGGGCGACCAGGTGCACGACCTCGCGTCGCTGTCCGCCCGCCTGGACGGCGGGGGCCCGGACGCCCTGCTCGTGCGATGTGTCCCCAACGCCCGCCTGACCCGCGACAACGAGCTGCTCCAGACGCCCGCAGACGCGACGGCCGTCGACCCCGAGCACCTGTGGGCGCTGGCGGACTCCACCCTTTACCGGGTGGGCGTCAGCTGGGCCGGCGCCGATCCGCGAGGCGCCATGGACGTCCTGCTGGTCAGGAAGGGCGTCCACGACGGCCGTCCGCTGCTCGTTCCCCACCCCGCGCCGGAGCCGTCGGCCCGGCTGACGAACACGCCGACCCGGCATCGGCGTACGACCGAAGAGGGCACGACCGCCGAGGGGCTGCGTTCCTGGCTCGCCGAACGACTGCCCGCCCACCTGCTGCCCGCGCGGATCATCGAGGTGGACGCGCTGCCCCGCACCGGCACCGGAAAGCTCGACCGCGGCGCACTCGGCGGGCTGGTCGCCACTGGCCGAACCGCCGCGCAGAGCGGCAACGCCGCCGCCGCGCCCCGTACCGGCCTCGAACAGACCCTGGCCGACGCGTGGGCGCAGGTGCTCGGCCTCCCCGCAATCGGTGTGCACGACAACTTCTTCACCTTGGGCGGGGACTCCCTCCTCGCCGTCAGGGCCGTCGCCCGGTGCCGCCAGGCCGGCGTCCGGCTCACCGTCCGGCAGTTGCTGAGCCAACAGACCGTCGCCGCGCTGGCGGCGGCCCTCGACGAGGAGAACGATGACTGACCCTCAGCTGCGTACCGTCGCGCTCACCGAGGAGGAGGACGCGGAGGTGGAGGACCTGCTGCGCACCCTGTCCGGGGTACCGGTCGACTCCACCGTCGAGCTGCTGCACCGCACCCGCCTCGCAGCACAGCGACTGCCGCTGCGCATCCGCACCGAACTGACCGCGATGCGGCTCTACGACAGCCCGCGCGCCCTGGTGGTCACCGGCTTCGGCATCGACGACGACCGGATCGGACCGACCCCCGCGACCCGCCCCGTCCCGGAGCCCGAGCGGACCCGGAACGAAGAACTGCTGCTCCTGCTGCACGCGGCCCTGCTCGGCGAAGCGTTCGGCTGGGCCACCCAGCAGAACGGCAGGCTCGTCCACGACGTACTGCCCGTCCCCGGTGAGGAGACCGAGCAGATGGGCTCCAGCAGCAAGGCCGAACTGCTGTGGCACACCGAGGACGCCTTCCACCCCCTGCGCTGCGACTACGTGGGCCTGCTGTGCCTGCGCAACCACCAGGGTGCCGCGACCACGCTGGGCTGGCCCGACCTGTCCCGGCTCACCGCCGAAGACCGGGCCACGCTCCTCGAACCGCGCTATCTGATCCGCCCCGACACCTCGCACATGCCCGAGCAGAACGCGGCGGCCGCACAGTCCTCCGAACGGTTCGCGGCGATCGCCGAGATGGACGACGCCCCGGAGCGCGTCGCCGTCCTGTTCGGTGCCCCCGACGCACCCTATCTGCGGATCGACCCGGCCTACATGAGCCCGGCGCCCGGGGACGCGGCCGCCCGGCGGGCGTACGACACCATCGCCGCGCTCATCGAGGACGGACTGCAGCACGTCACCCTGGACGCAGGCTCGCTGCTGCTCGTCGACAACTACCAGGCCGTGCACGGCCGCAAGCCGTTCGCCGCCGCCTACGACGGCCGCGATCGCTGGCTCAAGCGCGTCAACATCACCCGCGATCTGCGCCGTTCCCGGTCCGCCCGGCAGTCGGCCACCTCGCTGCTGGTGTGAGGGACGGCCGCCATGGACTTCCCGCTCACCCGCATCAACCGCTGGTACAGCGGCGGCTGCGACGGCCCGCCCCGGGTGCGGCTGTGCGCGCTGCCCTACGCGGGCGGCACCGCCGCCGTCTTCAAGGACTGGCCCGCCGCGCTGCCCTCCGGAGTGGAGCTGCTCACCGCCCATCTGCCGGGCCGCGGCGACCGGTTCGCCGAACCGCCCCTGGCCACCGTGGAGGAGACCGCCGAGCAGCTGTGCGCGGCACTGCCGGCCGGCGACGTGCCCACGGTCGTCCTCGGCCACAGCATGGGCGCCCTGCTGGGGTACGAACTGGCGGCGCGGCTCGCGGCCCTGGACCGGGCCCCGAGCCTGCTCGTCGCCGCCGGCTGCCGTCCCCCGAACGTCCTGCCGGACGACTCCGGCCCCGCGACGCAGGACGAGCTGGCCGCCACGCTCCGGGACGAACGACCTTGGGACGAGGCCCTGCTGGACGAGGAACTCAGGGAAGCGGTGCTGCCCACCCTCGTCGCCGACATCGCGGCCGGTGACCGCTACCACCGCCCGCGGCCCTGCGCGCTCGACCTGCCGCTGAAGGTCTACATCGCCGCCGACGACGACGGGACCGACTGGCGGACCACCCTGGGCTGGCGCGCGTGCACCACGCGGGACTGCGAGGTCGTCGTCCTGCCCGGCGGCCACTACTTCGTGGAGACCGAGCGCGCGGCCGTCCTCGCCCGCCTCGCCGCGGACCTCGCCGAGGTGGCGGCATGAGCACGCAAGCCGACGCCGGGCCCACCTACCTCGCGGTGCTGGCCGTGCGCGAGGCCCGCTCGCCGCTCCTCGGCAGCTGCCTGGCCCGCATGTCCTTCGCCGTGCTGCCGCTGTCGCTGCTGCTGTCGGTCCGCGACGCGACCGGGTCCTTCGCCGTCGCCGGACTCACCTCCGGCGCGCTGTCGGCCACCCTCACCGTGTTCGCGCCCGCCCGCGCCCGCCTGATCGACCGCAAGGGCTCACGGACCGGACTGATCTGGCTGACCGTCCCCTATCTGCTGGGGCTCGCCGCGCTGATCACGCTCGCCGAAGCCGGGGCACCCACCGCGGCGCTGCTCGTCGCAGCCGCCTCGGCGGGTGTGTTCGCTCCGCCGCTCGGGCCGACCATGCGCGTCCTGTGGGCCAAGATCCTGCACGGCCGCCAGCCCCTCCTGCACACCGCCTACGCCCTCGACTCGGTCACCGAGGAAGTGGTGTTCACCCTGGGGCCGCTGCTGGCGGGCGGTCTTGTCGCGGTCGCCGCGCCCCTCGCTTCGATGATCACGGTCATGGTGCTGATCGCGGCCGGAACCGTCTGCTTCGTGCTGTCCGCCGCGACCGCCGCCGCCCCCGCCTCGGACCGGCCCGACGAGGACCAGCCGCACGGCCGGCCCATGGCCCTGCCCGGGATGCGCACGATCGTGCTGTCCTTCGGCGGGGTGGGCCTGGTCGTCGGCGTGCTCCAGGTCGTGCTGCCGTTCATCGCCGACCGGGCGGGCTCGCCCGGCGCGGGCGGCGTCCTGCTGGCCCTGCTGTCCGCGGGCAGCGCGGTCGGCGGCCTCGCCTACGGGCGGATCGGCTGGCGCTCCACACCGGTGCAACGGTTCGCGGTGCTCGTCACCGGGTTCACGCTGACGGTGCTGCCCCTGTGCCTTACCGGGAACCCGCTGCCGGCCGGGGCGTTCGCCTTCCTCGTAGGACTGTGTCTCGCTCCGCTGTTCACCACCGCCTACCTGCTGGTCAACGACCTGGTGACGGCGTCGAGGACCGCTCCGACCGAGGCCAACACCTGGGTGTCCACGGCCAATAACGGAGGGTTCGCCGCGGGCAGCGCCGCCGCCGGTGTGCTGCTCGACTCCCAGGGTCCTGCCCTCACCGTCACCGCCGCGTTCGCCGTGGCCGCCGCGACCGCCGTCACGACCGTGGTGCGTCGCCGGACCCTGGTCCTCGAAGCCGGCGACACCGAACCGGCCGCCGCCGCACCCGTCGACCGCACCGCACCCGTCGAAGCCGAGGAGTGAACCGATCGTGTCCGAGAACGCGGCGAACTGGTCGCGCATACGCACAGGGGACGCACCCGTCGTACTCGCCGTCGACTTCTACGGAACAGGCCGCCAGGAGGCCACCTTCAGCCACCTGTGCGACCTGCTCCCCGACCCGGTCGAGGTCTGGCACGCGCTCGCGCCCACCCCGAACGGCGACTGGTCCGCCGCCACCGGCGCCGGCTATCTGCGCTGGTGGACGGAAGGGCTCGACACGGTCCTGGCGGGGCAGCCGGCGCGGGCCGTCGTCGGCTACTGCGCCGGCGGCGTTTTCGCCTCGGCCCTCGCCGACGTCCTCGGCGAACGGGACGGCCGCCGGCCACAGGTCGTGCTGTTCAACCCGGGCGCACCCGGCGTCGCCACGCTCACCCGCGACTTCCGCGGCCTCATCGCCGGCATGGACGTCCTCACGGACGAGGAGCGCGCCGCTCTGCTGGCCGAGATGACCGCGATCCAGCAGGCCCACGCTCCCGACGCACTGGTCCCGGTCGCCGAGCAGTACGCCGCCCTGTACCGGAAGGGCTGCGACCTGCTCTGCGAACGGCTCGGGGTGGACGCCTCCCTCGGCGCCGAACTGGCCGCCATCCTCGACTCCTACCTGGCCTATCTGACGGCGGCGCTCGACGTGCCGCCCGCCCCGCAGTGGCGCACCGCCACCTCGCTCACCTCCCGTGAGCACCGGGGCGCCGGCTTCACCGACACCGAGCACGGCTTCGACGTCGCCCGCGCCGACCTGCTGAACTCCCCGCAGGTCGCCGACGCGCTGGCCGCGCTCCTTCACGAACACGAGGCGAGCCGATGACCCTGGCCCTACGCGACGCCTTCCTCGACCAGGCCGCCCGGACCCCCGACGCCGAAGCCGTCGTCCACGGCGGCAGAGTATGGACTTACCGCGAACTGGAACGGCGTGCCGGGCGCATCGCCCGGACGCTGGCCGCACGCGGCGCGGGCCCCGGCACGCTGGTGGCGGTGCGCCTGGCGCGCGGCCCCGAACTGGTCGCCGCGCTCCTCGCGGTCACGCTGACGGGGGCGGGCTACGTACCGCTTGCCGACGACGACCCGCAAGACCGGCAGCGGCACATCCTCGACGACTGCGCCGCCGCGCTGCTGCTGGCCGAGCGCCCCTCGGACGACGGACGCACCCTCACCCTGGACGAGGCGTCGGTGCCCGCCCGCCCGTTCGACGCGGCTCCCGTGAGGGCCGGTGATCCGGCCTACGTGATCTACACCTCCGGCTCCAGCGGCCGGCCCAAAGGCGTGCTGGTCGAGCAGGGCGCGCTCGGCACCTATCTGGCGCAGGCCCGCGCGCGTTACGACGGGTTGGCCGGACGGACGGTGCTGCACTCCTCGGTGTCGTTCGACATGACGGTGACCAGCCTGTGGGGCCCGCTCGTGAGCGGCGGCGCGATCCACGTCCTGGACCTCAAGGCGATCGCATCCGGCGAACAGCCGCCGCCCGCCGGCGCGGCACGCCCCACCTTCCTCAAGATCACCCCGTCGCACCTGCCCCTGCTGAGCCTGCTCCCGGACTCCTGCCAGCCCACCGGGCAGCTCGTGATCGGCGGCGAGGCGCTGACCGGCTCCGCGCTCGGGCACTGGCGTGCCGCGCACCCCGACGTCACGGTCGTCAACGAGTACGGGCCCACCGAGGCGACCGTCGGCTGCTGCGCACACGTCCTGCGCCCCGGCGACGCCGTAGGTCCCGGTGCCGTCCCCATCGGGCGGGCGTTGACGGGCACACGCCTGTACGTGCTCGACGCGCTGGGAGAACGCGTCGCCCCGGGCACCGTGGGTGAACTGCACATCGCCGGACAGCAGTTGGCGCGCGGTTACCTCGGACGCGCGGAACTGACCGACGAGCGCTTCGTGCCGGATCCGTTCGCCGCCGACGGCTCCCGGATGTACCGGACCGGCGATCTGGTGCGCGAACGCCCCGACGGCGACCTCGAGTACCTCGGGCGCGCGGACGAGCAGCTGAAGGTCTCCGGGTACCGGATCGAGCCCGGTGAGATCGAGGCCGTGCTCCGCGGCCACGCGGGCGTGAGGGACTGCGCGGTCGCCGCGGTCGGCCGGGCGGACGCCCGTCGGCTCGTCGCCTACGTGGTTCCGGGCCCCGGCGCCGCGCCCGACGCCGCCGCGCTGGCGCGGCACGCGGCCGAGAAGCTGCCGCCGTACATGGTGCCGTCGGCGTTCGTCACGGTACCCGCACTGCCGCTGTCCCCCAGCGGGAAACTCGACCGTGCGGCGCTGCCCGAGCCCCCTGCGCACGAGGCCGCGTCGGGCGCCCGCAGCCCGGCCGAGACCGTGCTGTGCGAGCTGCTGGCGCAGGCCCTGGGTGTCCCGGAGATCGATGCCGACGCCGACTTCGTGGCAGTCGGCGGGAGCAGCATCACCGCGCTGAAGCTGGTCGCCGGTGCCCGCAGGGCCGGGATCCGCCTCGAACTCACCACCGTCCTGCGCGAACGCACCGTGCGACGCATCCTCGCGGCCCAGCCGGACGCCGCCCCGCTCATCGCCGAAGGAGCGCCCAAGTGACCTGGCCAGTAACGCTCACTCCCCTCGGCGGGGTCTCCCCCCGGCCCCGCGGTGAGGGACTCACCACCGGCGCCGAATACGACCTGGGGCCGCTCGGCGACGCGGGCCCCGACTGGGTGCGCTCCCACGGCCCGCAACTGCGCGAGCGTCTCGCCACCGACGGGCTGATCCTGCTGCACGGCCTCCGGGCCGACGGCGACGGCATCGACGGCTTCCACGACGTGGTCGGGTCCGTCGGCGGCGACCTGCTGCGCTACACCGAGCGGTCCACCCCGCGCAGGGCGGTCAAGGGGAACATCTACACCTCGACCGAGTACCCTGCCGACCAGCCCATCCCGATGCACAACGAGAGCTCATACGCGGCCAGTTGGCCGTCCACGGTGTATTTCTTCTGCCACACCGCGCCGGGCTCCGGCGGCGCCACGCCCATCGCCGACAGCCGCGTCGTCCTCGACCTGATCCCGGCCGGGGTCAGGGAGCGGTTCGCCAAGGGGGTCGTCTACACCCGTACGTTCCGCGCTGACATGGGACTGAGCTGGCAGGAGGCGTTCCAGACCGAGGACCGCGCCGACGTCGAACGCCACTGCCGCACGCACGGCCAGGAGTTCTCCTGGGACGGCGACATCCTGCACACCCGTCACCACCGCCCGGCCACCGCCGTCGACCCGGGTACCGGGGCCGAGGTGTGGTTCAACCAGGCGCACCTGTTCCACCTGTCCAGCCTGGAACCGGACCTGCGCGAAGTGCTCCTGGAGACATACGGCGAGGACGGCCTGCCCCGCAACGCCCT
>NZ_JBHJUW010000206.1:0-11400 GCF_042268205.1 Streptomyces sp. NPDC056160 | reverse complement strand
AACGCTCGGCTGGGAAACCCCAGCCGAGCGCCTGCATAAACTGCTCACGGCCTGATCAACACAACCGCGTGTTGCAACGACCGCTAGAAACCGCCCCGCGAGCGTCGGCCCCGCCCGCACGGGTAGGACCGGGGGACGAGGTTCCGTACGAGTGGAGGAGACATGGCAGTGGCACGTGTTCTTGTCGTCGGCGGGGGGATCGCCGGTACGGCGACGGCCCTGGCCCTGGCCCTGCACAAGGCGGGGTACGACGTCACCGTGTACGAGGCGCACCCCGACTCCGCCGAGGACATCGGCGCGTTCCTCACCCTCGCCGGCAACGGCATGTGCGCCGTCGCCCAGTTCGACGCCGCCACCGCGGTCACCGCGCTCGGCTTCCCGCTGACGTCGATGCGCGTGCTCGACGCCACGGGAGCCGAGACGGCGCACGTGCCGCTCGGCGACCCCGACGACCCCGTGCTGCGCTACCGGTACCTGCGCCGCGGCGAACTCAACGCCGCCCTGCATGCGGAAGCCACCGGCCGGGGCATCGGCGTCCGCCACGGCGTCCGGCTCGCATCCGTGGAGGACGGCCCGGACGGTGTCACCGCGCGCTTCACCGACGGCAGCACCGCCAGGGGCGACCTGCTGGTCGGCGCGGACGGCGTGCACTCCACGGTCCGCCGAGCCGTCGCCCCCATCGCACAGCCCGTCTACGCCGGCCAGCGCGTCTACTACGGCTACACCGGCACAGCGCCCGTCCTCGGGGACACGGCGTGCATCATCATGGTGCGGGGCAGCACCGCCGCGTTCGGCCACGCCACCTCGCCCACGGGGCAGACGTACTGGTTCGAGCGTGTGAGCAGCGGCGAACCCCTGCCCGCCGAGGAGATCGCGCGGGGCACTGCGGCCGGCCGGCGCGACCTGCTCGTCCCCCTCCTGCGCAAGGACCCCACCCCGGTCGCGGACATCGTCGCGGCCACCGCAGACGAATTGATGGTCACCAACGCCACGGAGCTGCCGCCCGGCACGCCCTGGCGGTCCGGCCGGGTCCTCCTGGTCGGCGACGCGGCCCACGCGGCCTCCCCGGCGACCGGCCAGGGTGCCTCGATGGCACTGGAGGACGCCGTCGTCCTCGCGAAGTGCCTGCGCGACGTACCCGACCACACCCGCGCGCTCACCCTGTACGAATCGCTCCGCCGTCCCCGCACCGAGCACAACACCGCCGTCAGCGGCGGCATCTCCCGCGGCACGCACACCTCGTCCCCGGCCACCCGGACGTCGGCGACCGGATCCGGGAGCCCCGGGGACGACGAACTCGCCCGGCTCCTGGACTGGAACACCCCGCTGCGCTTCTAGAAAGTGCTGTGGCCAGAATGGTTCGCCCGGAAGCTCGCGGCGTCCGGTGCTGGGGGTGCCGCCCAGGCCGTTCAGGCAGTGGCGGAGCATCGCCCGCGTAACCCGGCCGGGGGCGGCGTCGGTCTGCCACCCTCGGCCCGGTCATCAGGGGTGTTGCCCGGTCACCTGGTCTACTCGGTGGTGAGGTAGGCGCGCTCGATCGTCTGGACGAGCGTGTTGCCCCGCGCGTCCGTCAGGCCGGCCCGCAGCGAGACGGGGCCCGCCCGGTCCGGGTGCCGGAGCGAGAGGTGCGTGCCGCCGACGGCGTCCGCGCGCTGCCAGGTGCGCCCCTCGTCGTACGAGACCTCGAAGGTGAGCTTCCGGAGCCGCTGCCCGGCTGCGGCGCCCTCGACGCGGAACGGCACGTCGAACATCTGGCCGGCCTTCGCGGTGCTGGCCGGGGTCAGCTCGGGGGAGAAGCGGACCACGGACAGCGGCAGCGCGGACCATGTGCCCTCGGGCGTCCGGGCGGAACGGAAGGTCCATTCCGCCCTGACCCGGGTGCTCACCGGCGTGACCGCCGCGTCACGGGAGGTGTCCACGGTCAACTCGTACGCGCTGTCCTGGTCCGGAACGGTGTACTGGACGACGTCGTCGGTAGGGGGACGCCGTGCGGGTCGGAGATCTGCTTGCCGTCGGCCTGGAGCGAACTGGCTCCGGGTGAGGTGTTCCAGTGCCCGGCGCCGTCGTTGAACTGCGGCAGATAGGCGCTGATGACGTTCCCGTTCCGGGCGATGCCGGGGGCGAGCACGGTCGGCGCGCCGCCCGTGCCCCTCAGGGCGGGACCGAAGACGCCGACGTTGTACCGCTCGGTGTAGGTCTCGCTGGCCCGATAGGTCCCCGTGCCCCAGAGCTGGGCGTCGGGCCCGCTGCCCGCGAGGACCAGGAAGCTCCACTTGACGTCGTGGCCGAGGACGTAGTCGGTGCCGTGCAGCGGCAGACTCACGTGCAGGGGCGTACCGAGGGGAGCGAGTTCTCCACGAGGGGTCACCGTCTGCGCCAGGATGTTCGCTTCCTTCCCCTGGGCGGGGGAGCCGATCCGGAAGCCGACCTCGGCGAGCTGCTTCGGCTGGACCTCGGTGCTGAAGCCGCCCAGCCGGCCGGTACGTCGCCAGGCCAGGTGGTAGTTGACGGGCGTGCCGCTGCTCTGGTCGCTCCACGTGCCGGAGTACTGGGCGAACGCCTGACCCTGTCCGACCGTGAAGCTCTGGAAGCCGGGGAAGCCGTAGGTGAAGAGGCCCGGGGCCAGTCCCGCGCCTCGCTGCCACCCGACGGCGACCACGCCGTCGATGTTCTTGGCCGCGGAGTCGGGCACGGTCACCTGGACCGGCCGCGCCTGCCGCGCGTCGATGCTGACAACGGTGTCCTCGTCCAACCGCAGCAGGGGCTGGAACAGCAGGGCGTGCACAGGGGCGTTGGGGTCGGCGTGGATGATCCCGCTGAGGGAGTAGTCGCCCTTGGGTAGCCGTACCGTCAGCTCGCCGTCCTCCTCGTCGCCGTAGGCGGCGTGGAAGTCGGTGTCGATGCCCTGGACCTCGGTCGTGGCATCGCCGATGGGCCTGCCGTCCTCGTCGAGGTGCTTGAGCGTCAGCGTGTACATCTCGACCTCGCGCTCCACCCCGACGGCGGTGCGCTCCCTGACCGTGCTGTCGGCGGAGGCGGCGGTCACCGAACCGCCGAACGTGCAGTCGGTGTCCCCGGCCCGGGTGTCGGCGGTGACGGAGGCGGTGGCCTCGCCGCCCGCCGGGACGGTGAGGTGCTCCGGCGAGACGGTGAACAGGCCCCCGGGAGCGGGCTTGCCGTTCACCGAGAGCGCGTCGACGGACAGGTCCAGGGTGACCGGCTCGGTCCCGAGGTTGCGGTACGTGAGCTGCTTCGTCACCGGCTGGTCGTCGGTGCGCGGCCACTCCTGCCTGCCGAAGTTGATCGGTCCCTGCTCGCTTACGACGCTCTGCCCGATCGCCCGGGCCATGTCGGTGCGGCCGGTGCCCTGCTGGAACGAGCTGTACGGGCCAGGCTCGGCGGACCCGGTCAGCACCGCCTTGAGGCGCGCGCCGTCCCAGTCGTGGTGCTGCTGGGCGAGCAGGGCCGCGGCGCCCGCGACGTGCGGAGTCGCCATGGAGGTGCCGTCGAGCGCGAGGTAGCCCGGTGTGGTGGAGGGGTACTGGCCCTCCAGTGTGCTGCCGGGCGCCGAAGCGGCGGTGATGGCGACGCCGGGTGCGGTCAGGTCGGGCTTGACCCCGCTGTCACCGACGCGCGGGCCGCGGCTGGAGAAGTCCGCGAGCTTGTCCGCCTTGTCGACGGCGCCGACGGTGAGTGCGGCTTCCGCGCTGCCCGGGGAGTCGACCGTGTGCTCGTCCTCGCCCTCGTTGCCGGCCGCGATGACGAAGAGGGTGCCGGTCTCGGCGGAGAGCCGGTTGACCGTCTCCTCCACCGGGTCGATGCCGGGGGTGTCCTCGCCGCCGACGCTGAGGTTGACGCTGTCGGCGCCCTGCGCCACCGCCCACTCCATGCCCGCGATGACGCCGGACTCCTCACCCTCGTTCCGGTCGTCGATGACCTTGCCGTTGAGGATCTTGGCGCCCGGGGCGACGCCCTTGTACCTGCCGCCGGGCTCGGCGCCCGTTCCGGCGACGATGGACGCCACGTGGGTGCCATGGCCGTAATGGTAGCCGGTGTCCGGGGAGTCGGTGAAGTTCTGCTCCGCGATCACCTGGCCCGCCAGGTCGGGATGGGCCTCGTCCCCGCCGGAGTCCAGCACGGCGACCTTGACGCCGGTGCCGTCGTACCCTGCGGCCCAGGCGGCTGGGGCGCCGATCTGCGGCACGCTCCGGTCCAGGGTGCCCCGGCGCTTGCCGTCCAGCCACACCTTCGCCACCGCGGTGGAGGCGGTGAACCCCGCCCCGGCGCGGGCGCCTGCGCCGCCGGTGAGGGTGTTCCAGAACGCGGCACCTCGCTTCTTGTCGGTGTGCAGCGAGGCACCGCCGATGACGGGGAGCGCGCGGTCGATCCGCGCCCCGGCATCGGTGAACGAGCTCGTCGAGCGTTCCCGCCGGTCCCGGAAGGTGACGATCAGCGGCACCTCGGAGTGGTGCGCGTCGTCGTAGCCGTACGCCACCAACTGGGTCACGTCGAAGAGCCGTAAGCCCAACTTGCCGTTCGCCAGCAGTGGTTGGGTGTCGCTGGGTACCACCTGTGTGTGCCGGGCGATCTTCCGGACCGAGAACGGCACCCGTTCCCGGCCCTTCGCCCGCTCCACCGAGGTGACCTGACCGTCGGCGGTCACCTCGACCCGGTCGCCGGTGATCAGCGTCACCGTCTTCGACGCCCCGGCCGGCCCGGCGCCGGCCGCGCTGTGGGCACCACCGCGATGGCGACGGCGCCCGCCAGATATCCCCTGGGTCTGCGCATCCCTACCGTCCCTGTCCTTCTTGTTCTCGTGCTCGTTCGAGGTGAGATTCCGAGGTGGCACCGTGAGGAGACACCTGAGGGCGACTCCTCAGGCGACACCTCCGGAGACACCTCAAGGAGATACAGAGACTGGTGTGAGGGTGTGAGGGTGTGAGGAACCTGTGAGGGCGAGGTATCGATCACACATGTTGAACGGGCCGCTCCCCAGGAGGGGAGCGGCCCGTTCAACTGCCTTCGGTGGGGCGGCGCGACCGGATCAGTACAGGATGCGGTACGTGTTCCAGCCGGAGCTGCCGATCTTCACGCGGGACGCGTACGGGGCGGAGGCCTTGCCGGTGCCCTTGTACAGCCACAGCGCGCCGTTCTTGTCACGGGCGAGCAGGTCGGTGATGCCGTCGTGGTTGATGTCGCCGACGGAGAGCAGGGTGTTGTACGTGTTCCAGCCGCTGCCGATGCGGGTGCGCGCCGCGAACGGGGACTTGGAGTTGCCGGTGCCCTTGTAGAGCCACAGCACGCCTGAGGTGTCCTTGGCGACGATGTCGTCCTTGCCGTCGCCGGTCAGGTCGCCCTTGCCCGCCAGGTCGGTGTACGCGTTCCAGCCGCCGCCGACCTTGTAGCGCGAGGTCAGCTTGCCGTTGCCGTAGCCCAGGTAGAGCCACAGCACGCCCGAGCTGTCCCGGGCCAGCAGGTCATCGTAGGCGGCGCCGCCCAGGTTGCCGGTCGAGAGCACGCGGTTGTAGATGTTCCAGCCGCCGCCGACCGGCACGGGGGCGGTGTCAAACTTCGTGTAGCTGAGCTGGCCCGCGGTGACGTCCCAGATGCCGTCCGACTCGCCGTTCTTGTCCTGGTCGACCTGCGTGATGAAGCGGGCGTCCTGAAAACCATAACCGGTCGGCTGGCGGGGGCCGAGCGTCCCCGTGCTGTCGGGCCAGTAACCGTACAGGTCACCCTTGCTGTCCATGCCGTACAGCGCGTTGGTCTTGGCAGCCACCGACGGGGTCGCGACGCCGTACTTCGTGACGCCCGACGCCTTGGCGCCGGCGGAGACCTGCGATGCAGACCGTCCGGGTGCGTCGGCGGCGAAAGCGGCGCCGGTACCGGTCGCCACCAGCGCGGCGGTGACCGCCGCAACCGTGACACGCGCCGCCGCGCGACGCGTGTTCAGGCCGGAACTCTTGGCCACGTGGGTCCTCCAGTTGATCATGGGGGCCGGATCGCGGGCCGCGGTGCGGCCCGGAAAGATCCGGAGATACTCCGCGATCTTTCCACAGCTCCCTCACGCATCAACCGGGATTTCTTCCTGTGGGCGAAGTGGTACAGAAGCGGGACAGAAGCGCAACATGAGCCGTACAACCATTTCCGCACCACGGCTGCGAACCGGTGGTCCGGGGGTCACCCGCAGTCGAGCAGGCCCGCCTTGTGCTTGGCGTCGAGTATCCGGTGCACGGCGGCGTCGACCTTGGCGCGGAAGGAAGCGTCCTGCCGCATCCGGCTCTGCACGGCCTGCGCCATCTGCGGGACGATGGAGGGCCGTATCGTCAGGACCATGTCGCCGCCGGCCGCGACGAAGTCGACCGCCCGCTGCGCCGGGGTGAAGGACCGCAGCGCCACCGCGTCGCCGAGGTCGTCGGAGATGACCACGCCCTTGAACCCCATGTCATGGCGCAGCAGTTGGTCGATGACCGCCGGCGAGAAGGCCGCCAGGTGCTGGGCGTCGATCTTCGTGTAGGTGGCCGAGGAGATCATCACGAAGGGCGAACCGGCCTGGATCCCGGCCCGGAAGGGTTCCAGCGAGGCGGACTTCGTGGTCGTGACCGAGTCCACCACGTTCGCGGTGGTGTCCGTGTTCCCCAGGACCTGGCCCAGCCCGGGGAAGTGCTTGAGCGTGGTCATCACCCCGGACTGCGCGAACCCGGCGGCGAAGGCGCCGCTGTGCGAGGTCACGACGTCGGGGGTGTGCCCGTACTCGCGGTGGAAGTAGCCGATGGGGCGGTTGCGGGTGCCCAGGCTCGCGGGGACCACGTCGGCGATCGGGGCGAGGTTCAGGTCGACCCCGGCGGACTTGAGCTGCTTGGCCCAGTCGGCGGCCCGGGTTTGCAGGGGCGTGGTGCTCCAGCCGCCCTGGGTCAGCCCGTCGGGCATGGCCGAGAAGCCTGGACCGCTCAGCACCTGCACCTGGCCGCCCTCCTGGTCGGTGGCGACCACCATCTGGGCCCGCCGGCCGCCCACCTGGTCGGCCTGTCGGCGGATGCCGTCGACCACCTTCCGGGTCGCCGCCGTACCGGCGGCGCTGCGGCCCGTCAGCATGACGGAGCCCACGTGCTGGGCGCGCAGGGTGCGCAGTTGGGCCTGGTCGGGGTGGGCCGCGGAGACCCCGCCCATGAAGAGCTGCCCGACCCGCTGGGCCGTGGTCATGCCGGAGAAGTAGTCGTTCACGCACTGGGCGGCCTTCGCCGTGGGCACGGCACGCGGTGTGCTCTGGTGGTCACCGAGCGTGGCGGAGTCGCCCCTGGCCGGGGCGGTCGACTCGGCGGCGCTGCGCCCCGGGCTCGCCTGCGCCGCGCTCCGGGCGTCCTTGCCGGTCGGCGGCCCCGACGCGGAACCGACCGCGCCCGTGGAGCCGACGGCGCCCACCTGGGCGGAGGTTCCGCCGCATGCCGTCGCCGCCAGAAGCAGGGTGACCACGGGGGCCGCGGTACGCAGGGTGGACCGGTGGCTCCGGGTCCGTCGGACACGTGCCGGCATAGCTTCTTCTCCCGCCTTCGACGTTTCCCGCCCCCACGCCAGGGGAGCGGGCGGGGCGTGCCACCGCGTCCCTCACGCGGGCCGCGCCTCTTCCGTCCTTTACACGGTACGTCGGTGTCCCACGGCTCACACCCCTGCCACCCGACGCCGCTCATGGCGGGCTGTCGGGAGGGCCTTGCAGGGCCGCCGGGCAACTCGGGCGGGAACCTGGTCCGAGCCCGCCGGGAAGACCGGGCGCAGCCGTCAGGGAGCCCGCGGGACAGTGCGCTACGGGCCGGTCGAGCGGCCCCTTCGGATTCCCCGGAACCGTCAGGCGGACCGGTCGGGGACCCTCCGGTGCAGCTCCTGCAGCAGCGCCTGCCCGGGTTTCACCGCTGCCCGGGGGAAATCCAGGCGGGCCACGTGACCGTCGGCCAGGCCGATGTCCGCCCGCAGGGCCATCGCCGCCCCGGTCGTCAACCTGCTCCGCGACACCCACCGCACCTCGTCCAGCGGGAAGTCCCACTGGAGCTTCCGCGGCTGCGGCGTGATCAGGCCGCCCAGCGAGAAGACCAGCAGCCTGCCGCTCGTCAGCGCCAGCACGTTGCGCTCCCGTACGGGCAGGTCCGGGCCGGCCGAGCGGTCCAGCGCCGCGTCGACCTGCTTGCGCCGGCGCTCGCGCCCGGCCTGCTCCCCGGCCGCCGCGGCGCTGGCGACCTCCGACTTGAGTCCGGCCATGAGCGTCGACACCCGCCCCGCCGGGCACGCGAGGGCGACGCCCAGGACCTCTTCGTCCGCACCCGGCAGACGCCAGGTACGTCCGCACCCGTTCCACTTGTGACGGCTTCACGCGCCCCTCCCGATCTTCCCCAGGTCACGCCGAAGTCTCCCGACGTGCAAGGGAGTCGTCCACCCGCGCGAGGCATGCCGCAACCCGTTCCCGGAGCCGGGGGTCACCCCCTGGGCGGGTGCAGGGCGGTGATGCCGGCGAGGACGAGGTCGAGCCCCGAGAGGAACTGCTCGCGGTCGTCGTGCCCGCGCACCTGGTCGGCGACGGCCCGGGTGAACGGGTAGTCCTCGGGGTCGAGTTGCTCCCACGCCGACGACACGGTGTCGAGGAACTCGGCGCGCTCCGCATGCGGGCCGGTGTCGGCGCCCGCGCTGTTCGCGGCGTTCTGGCCCGCGGCGCCCAGGACGTAGTGCACCAGTGCCGAGGTCGCCGTGAACCAGCTGGACTCGGGCACGTCCAGCGCGCGGACCTGCCGGCCGACGCTCTCGAAGATCCGCGGTGTCACCGGTCCCCAGGGGTTGCGGGACAGTTGCAGGGCGAGCTGCGTGGCGAGCCACGGGTGGTCCTCGATCGCCTCGAACAGCCCGAGCGCGACGGCCCGGATCGCGTCCTGCGGCGAGTCAGCGGACGCGCCGCGCCCGGCAGGCCCAGGAGATCGGGAGTCGCCGGCAGGCCCGGCAGGACGGGAGGTTTCGGCAGGCCCGGCAGAACGAGCAGGCCCGCAGGGCCCGGGCCCTGCGGGCGCGGCCGGGCCGGCGGCCAGGGTGGCGGCGACCACGGCCTCGGTGACGGCGCCGAGCAGTTCGTCCTTGTTCGCCACGTGCCAGTAGATCGCTCCCGGCCCCGTGGCCAGGCGCTCGGTCAGCGCCCGGAACGTCAGCCCGCTCTCACCGGCCGCGTCGAGCAGTTCGACGGCGGCCTCGACGATGCGCTCGCGGGAGAGCGCCTCCGTACGCCGCTGTGACCGGCGTGTCCGCGTTGCCATGCCGCCATCTTGACATGGATGGAGTGCCGTTCCAACATTGGAACGCCGTACCAGAATGGAATGCCGTACCAGAGACCTCGTCCGGACCCCGGCCGGCCTCGAACCCGAAGGAACCGAATCTCGATGCGCACCCCCGTCACGATCATCGGCGCCGGACTCGGCGGCCTCACGCTCGCCCGCGTCCTGCACGTCCACGACATCCCCGTCACGGTCCACGAGGCCGAGGCGTCGCCCACCGCCCGCACGCAGGGCGGGATGCTCGACATCCACGACCACAACGGACAGCTCGCCCTGGAGGCCGCCGGCCTGACGGACGAGTTCCGCGCCCTGATCCTGGAGGGCCGCCAGGCCATGCGGATCCTGGACCGGGACGGGACCGTCCTGCTCGACGCACCCGACGAGGGCACGGGCGGACGCCCCGAGGTGCAGCGCGGCGAGCTGCGCCGCGTCCTGCTCGACTCACTGCCGGCCGGCACCGTCCGGTGGGGCCACAAGGCCGGCGGCGTCCGCGCTCTCGGTGACGGCCGCCATGAGGTGACCTTCACCGAGGGCGGCACGCTCGTCACGGACCTGCTGGTCGGCGCGGACGGCGCGTGGTCGCGGGTCCGGCCGCTGCTGTCGGACGCGGTGCCCGAGTACGCCGGCACGTCGTTCGTGGAGACGTACCTCTACGACGCCGACACCCGGCACCCGGCCGCCGCGAAGGCGGTCGGCGGCGGATCGATGCTGGCGCTCGCCCCGGGCAAGGGGATCCAGGCGCACCGGGAGAGCGGGGACACGCTGCACACGTATGTGGCGCTGTCCAGGCCGCCGGCCTGGTTCACCGCCGTCGACTTCACCGACGCCGCCGCGGCGAGCGCGCGGATCGCCCGGGAGTTCGCCGGCTGGGCACCGGAACTGACGGCGCTGATCACCGACGGCGACACCCCGCCCGTCCTGCGCCCCCTGCACACCCTGCCGCTCGCGCACCGGTGGGACAGGGTGCCCGGGGTGACCCTGCTCGGCGACGCCGCGCACCTCATGGTCCCGTCCGGCGAGGGCGCCAACCTGGCCATGTACGACGGCGCCGAACTCGGCAAGGCCCTCGCCGCGCACCCCGAGGACGTCGAGGCCGCGCTCACCTCGTACGAGCAGGCCCTGTTCGCCCGCAGCGCGCAGGAGGCCACGGAAGCCGTACGCCTCCACGAGCGCATGTTCGGCGACCGCGCACCTCACAGCCTCTTCGACATGCTCAGGGGAGAGGAACGGGCGGCTTCGGCGGGGTGACTCGCGGCGGAGACCGCGGCCGTCCACGGCTGTCGGCGGGCGGGCCGGCGGCGCGGGGGCCGGGGCCGGGTCAGCTCTCCCGGCGCAGGTCCAGCATGCAGAAGACCTTGTCGTAGCGGTGCTCGCCGACGGCGACGAAGGCGGGCAGGCGGCCGTATTCGGTGAACCCCAGCGAGCGGTAGAGGCGCAGGGCGTGGGCGTTGTCGCCGCGGGCGTCCAGGGTGAGGACCTCGATGCCCGCCATACGGGCGTCCGCGGTCAGGGCGGCGGTCAGCGCCCGGCCGACCCCGCGGCCCTGTGCGACGGCCGCCACGGCGATCTTCTCCAGGTCGGCGTGCGGGCGGTGCGTCGGCCGGGCGTAGCGGAGCCAGTACCCGAGCCCGACGAGCCGCCGGTCGACGTAGGCGGCGCGCAGGGCCGCGTCACCGGCGCGCGCCGCGCGGAGGACCGGGCCGACGAGGTCCGCCACCTCGTTGCGCGAGGGTGGTTCGACCCAGCCCAGCGCGGCACCTGCGCGGACCAGGTCCGCGAGGATCCGGTGGGCAGATTCCGCGAACCGGGACTCCAGTTCCGGGTCGGACGTCAGCTCATCGGCGTCGAGGAGGACGGGTTCGGCGGTCACACCGCTGGTCAGGGCCGGATCCATGCCCCGCAGCCTAACCACCCCACAGCCACGCCGGCACTGCGCACCCGGCCCGGCGCCGCCACCGCGGCTCGGCCCCGGCGTCAGGGCCGTCGGGCGCCAGGGCCGGCTAGTACTCCAGCAGTACTTCGTGGCTTGACCTGGGGAAACGTCGAGCGGTGGGAGTGTAGCGGGCGGGGGTTCGTCACGAATGGCTTCTGCCCA
>NZ_JBHJUW010000205.1:0-11468 GCF_042268205.1 Streptomyces sp. NPDC056160 | reverse complement strand
GGCTCCGGGGCCTTCGGGCGCCGAGTGGGCAGGGGGCACTCACCGCCCTGGCAGGGCGCAGCCCGCGCCCACGGGCGCCGCCCACCCGGCACGCATGCCCGCCGGGTGGGCGGGCCTACGTACACTGGCCCCGTGAGCGACCTCCCCCCGTACGACGACAGCGAGCAGCCCGACCCCCTCGACTCCTTCGACGAGATGATCGAGGCCGAGACCACCCGCGACCCCGATCTCGCGGTGATCGAGGCCGGCAGCCGCACCCTGCGCACCCAGGGCGGCCCGCCGAACGCCGATGTGCCCGCGCGTCCCGAGGACCCCGAGGTCGACAAGGCGCTGCGCGACGTCGAGGCGGAGCTGGCGACCCGGTGGGGCGAGACGAAGCTGGAGCCGTCGGTCAGCAGGATCGCCGCGCTGATGGACGTACTGGGCGAGCCGCAGCGGTCGTACCCCTCCATCCACATCACCGGGACCAACGGCAAGACCTCCACCGCCCGCATGATCGAGGCGCTGCTCGGCGCCTTCGAGCTGCGCACCGGCCGGTACACCTCGCCGCACGTGCAGTCGATCACCGAGCGGATCAGCCTGGACGGCGCGCCGGTCTCGGCCGAGCGGTTCATCGAGACGTACCGGGACATCGAGCCGTACGTGGGGATGGTCGACGCCGCTCAGGAGTACCGGCTGTCCTTCTTCGAGGTGCTGACCGGCATGGCGTACGCCGCCTTCGCCGACGCGCCGGTGGACGTGGCCGTCGTCGAGGTGGGCATGGGCGGCAGCTGGGACGCGACGAACGTCATCGACGCGGACGTCGCCGTGATCACCCCGATCGGCCTGGACCACACCGACCGGCTCGGGAACACCACGGGCGAGATCGCGGGGGAGAAGGCCGGGATCATCAAGCAGGACGCCACCGTGATCATGGCGCAGCAGCCGGTGGACGCGGCGCAGGTGCTGCTGAAGAAGTCCGTGGACGTCAACGCCACGGTGGCCCGCGAGGGGCTGGAGTTCGGCGTCGTGGCGCGGCAGGTGGCCGTCGGCGGGCAGTTGCTGACGCTGCGCGGTCTGGGCGGCGAGTACCCGGAGGTGTACCTGCCGCTGCACGGCGCGCACCAGGCGCACAACGCCGCCGTGGCGCTCGCCGCGGTGGAGGCGTTCTTCGGGGTGGGCGCCCAGCGCGCCGAGCCGCTGGACGCGGAGACCGTCCGCAAGGCGTTCGCGGCGGCCAGCTCGCCGGGCCGGATGGAGGTCGTGCGGCGTTCGCCGACCGTGGTGCTGGACGCCGCGCACAACCCGGCGGGCGCGCAGGTCACGGCGGAGGCGGTGCAGGAGGCGTTCGACTTCAGCCGGCTGATCGGTGTGGTCGGGGCCAGCGGCGACAAGAACGTGCGCGGTCTGCTGGAGGCGTTCGAGCCGATCTTCGCGGAGGTCGTGGTCACGCAGAACTCCAGCCACCGCGCGATGGACGCCGACGAGCTGGCCGCGATCGCCGTGGAGGTGTTCGGCGAGGAGCGGGTCCAGGTCGAGCCGCGGCTGCCGGACGCGCTGGAGGCCGCCATCACGCTCGCCGAGGAAGAGGGCGAGTTCTCCGGTGGCGGTGTGCTCGTCACCGGTTCCGTCATCACCGTGGGTGAGGCCCGACTGCTCCTGGGGAGGGGCTGACTTTCCGTGCGTACGCTGTGTTCCTCGACTCTGATCGGCGAGTTCTTCGTCATCGGCTTCGCCGCGCTGGTCGCGATGAAGGACCCCGGTCTGTCCATGTCGACCGTGTGGACGGTCAGCGGCATCGCGATGGTGCTGTGCGTGCTGCTGTGCGGGGTGCTGAGCCGGCCCGGCGGGGTGGCGCTCGGCTGGGCGCTGCAGATCGCGCTCGTCGCCTCCGGTCTCGTGGTGCCGGTGATGTACTTCCTGGGCGCGGTCTTCGCGGGGCTGTGGTGGGCGTCGGTGCACTTCGGGCGGAAGATCGACGAGGCGAAGGCGAGATTCGCGGAGCGGGCCGCGGAGGCCGGCTCCGCCTCGGCTGACGCTGTGTGACCGCGACCTTGTAGGGTCGTCCCACCGCACACCTGTACAGCAGAAGGAGTCCACCGTGACCCAGCGCACCCTCGTCCTCCTCAAGCCCGACGCGGTCCGTCGTGGCCTGACCGGCGAGATCATCAGCCGTATCGAGCGCAAGGCCGGCTGGCAGATCACCGCGCTGGAGCTGCGCTCCCTGGACCAGGACACGCTGGAGCAGCACTACGGTGAGCACAAGGGCAAGCCGTTCTACGAGCCGCTGGTGGCGTTCATGGCCTCCGGTCCGGTCGTGGCCATGATCGTCGAGGGCGAGCGGGTCATCGAGGGTGTGCGTGCCCTGGCCGGTCCGACCGACCCGATCGCCGCCGCGCCCGGTTCCGTCCGCGGGGACTACGGTGTGATCGTGCGGGAGAACCTGATCCACGCCTCCGACTCCGAGGAGTCCGCCGAGCGCGAGGTGAAGATCTTCTTCCCCGGCCGCGGCTGACCCGGACCGCCGGGTCGCCGCCGGGCTCCGGGCGCAGGCTCCGGTTCACGCTTTCTGACGTATCGTCAGTTCATCGTTCCGTCTGACCTGGGCGGCCGTGGAAACCCGGCCGCCCAGCGGCATACCCGGTGCCGATCGGGGGAACGCGTGCCCCCGATGGCCCGTCTCCACAAGCGAGGCGGTACGCCATCTGCTGACAATGGCGGAGACCCTCGCGCAGTGTTCGTGCAGGCGCGTTTACGATGGAAGCCTTCACGTCACAGCACCCACCTCGCCGTACCTGAAATGCCCTCAAAAGCTCCCAGGGAAGGCCAGACGAATCCTGATGGGGAACTCAATGTCGTTCATCGGCCGTGACATGGCTGTCGACCTCGGGACCGCCAACACGCTGGTGTACGTCAGGGGTCGCGGGATCGTACTCAACGAGCCGTCCGTCGTCGCGATCAACACGAACACCGGTGGCATCCTCGCGGTCGGCGCCGAGGCGAAGAAGATGATCGGGCGCACGCCCGGCAACATCGTCGCCGTGCGCCCGCTCAAGGACGGCGTCATCGCGGACTTCGAGATCACCGAGCGGATGCTCCGCTACTTCATCCTGAAGATCCACAAGCGGCGGTACCTGGCTCGTCCGCGGGTCGTGGTCTGCGTCCCCTCCGGCATCACCGGCGTCGAGCGCCGCGCGGTCATCGAGGCCTCCTCCCAGGCCGGCGCCCGCCAGGTGCACATCATCGAGGAGCCCATGGCCGCGGCCATCGGCTCCGGCCTGCCGGTCCACGAGGCCACGGGCAACATGGTGGTGGACATCGGCGGCGGCACCACGGAGGTCGCGGTCATCTCGCTCGGCGGCATCGTCACCGCCCAGTCCATCCGCGTCGCGGGCGACGAACTGGACAACGCGATCATCCAGCACGTCAAGAAGGAGTACAGCCTTCTGCTGGGCGAGCGCACGGCCGAGCAGATCAAGATCACGATCGGCTCCGCGTACGAACTCGACGCCGACGAGCACACCGAGATCCGCGGCCGGGACCTCGTCTCCGGCCTGCCGAAGACCGTCGTCATCTCGGCCGCCGAGGTGCGCAAGGCCATCGAGGAACCGGTCAACGCGATCGTCGACGCCGTCAAGACGACCCTCGACAAGTGCCCGCCGGAGCTGTCCGGCGACATCATGGACCGGGGCATCGTGCTGACCGGCGGCGGCGCGCTGCTGCGCGGCCTGGACGAGCGGCTGCGCCGGGAGACCGGCATGCCGATCCACATCGCCGAGGACCCCCTGGACAGCGTGGCGCTCGGCTCCGGGAAGTGCGTCGAGGAATTCGAGGCGCTGCAGCAGGTACTGGACGCCCAGCCGCGCCGATGAGGCGACTTTTCGATTCCGCCGTACGAGATGATCTCCTCTCGTACGGCGGATCGTTGATATAGAGGCATAAGCTCCCGCAAATGGGCCCCTTGGGTTTGCGCTTCGCCACCGGCGCTCACCGGGGCCACCCGAATTCCTACGAGGAAGGGCACGGCCGCCGCACGTGAGGGACACGAAAGAGAGCCGGCTGCTCCTGGTGCTGCTGATCGCCGTAGCGTTCGCGCTGATCACGGTGGACATCCGCGGCGGGGAGAACTCCCCGGTGGACGGCGCCCGACGCGCCGCGGCCACCGTCTTCGGCCCGATCGAGAACGGTGTGTCGGGCGCGGTGGACCCGGTCGGCAACGCCGTCTCCGCGATCCGCGACTCGGGCGACCGCCACGACCGGCTCGCCACGCTGGAGAAGGAGAACGCGGCGCTCAAGGCCAAGCTCGGCAGCGGCGACCGCAACCGCAGCCGCCTCAGCCAGCTGGACAAGATGCTCAAGCTGGCCGGCGAGGGCCAGTACGGCATCAAGGGCGCCCAGGTCATCGCCATAGGAGCCGCGCAGGGCTTCTCCTGGACCATCACCATCGACGCCGGCTCCAACGACGGCATCCGGCGCGACATGACCGTCCTCAACGGCGACGGCCTCGTCGGCCGCGTCACCACCGTCGGCCCCGACTCCGCGACCGTCCTGCTCGCCAACGACCCCGATTTCACCGTAGGCACCCGTATGGAGGGCAGCGACGAACTCGGCTTCGCCTCCGGGCAGGGCGACCGCCCGATGCGCGTCCAGCTCCTCAACGGCAAGGCGGAGGTGAAGAAGGGCGACCGGCTCATCACCTTCGGCTCGCAGTCCGACAAGCCGTTCGTGCCCGGCGTCCCGGTCGGTGTCGTCTCCCGCGTCGACCCCTCCGGCGGAGACCTGACCCGCACCGTCTACGTCACGCCGTACGTCGGCTTCAGCAAGCTCGACGTCGTCGGCGTCGTCGTCCAGGCCCCGAAGAAGGACCCGCGCGACGCGGTCCTGCCGCCCAAGCCCAAGCCGACCCCGACGCCCACGGTCACCGTGACGGTCACCCCGTCATCGGACGCCGGCGGCAGCCCCGACGCGCAGTCCACCGACGGCCAGCAGCAGTAGGAGCGAGAAAAGTCCCCATGCGTCTCAACCGGATCCTGCTCTCCACCGTGCTGGTCGTCGTCGCCCTGGTGATCCAGGTGAGCGTCCTGGCCCGGCTGCACCTGCCGGGCGCCGTCCCCGACCTGCTGCTGCTCACCGTGCTCGGCCTGGCCATGGTCTACGGTCACGTCGGCGGCTGCCTCGTCGGCTTCGGCGCCGGACTCCTGGCCGACCTCGCCCCGCCCGCCGACCACGCCGCCGGGCGCTACGCCCTCGTGCTGTGCGTCATCGGCTACCTCGCCGGACTCATCAAGCCCGAGACCGGACAGGTCAAGTCGGCCACCGGCCCGATGGCCGTGGTGGTCGCCGCCGCCATCGGCTCCACCCTGCTCTACGCCGGGGTCGGCGCCCTCGTCGGCGACACCGCCGCCCGCCACGTCGGCCTGCCCGGCCTGCTGATCAGCGCCGCCGTCTACGACCTGCTGCTCGCCCCGTTCGTCGTCCCCGGCATCATGGCGCTCGCCCGGCGCGCCGAGAACGACCCGCTCGCCGAGGCCGGTTCCGCCTCCAAGAAGGCCGACATCTCCTCCGGCTGGCTCTCCTCGGGCACCGGACTGCGCATCGGCGGCCAGCGCGGCGCGCTCGGCGGCCTGAAGACGAAGGCCCGCAACCGCTCCACCCGGGTGGGCCGCATCAAGGGGGTCAAGCGCCTGTGACGGCACGGCGGCCGAACGGCGTCCGGTCACCCGGCTCGCCCGGGCACGACACGTACGCGCACAGCTCATCCGCACTCTGAGAGGGGGAGGCAGCACCAGTGACCAACATTCCCGAGACCGGCCGGACCCCACGGGTCCAGACCCGGCTCGTCGTCATCCAGATCCTCGTCCTCTCCCTGCTCGGCACCCTCGGCGGCCGACTGTGGTACCTGCAGATCCGCGAGGGCGCCCACTACCAGAAGGAGGCGTCCGGCAACCACGTCCAGCAGGTCGTCCAGCCCGCCACGCGCGGCTCGATCCTGGACGCCCGCGGAGTGCCCCTCGCCGACAACGAGACCCGCCTGGTGGTCTCCGCCTCCCGCACCGACCTGCTCAAGCAGAAGGACGACGGCAAGGCGGTCCTCACCAAGCTCGCCGGCGTCCTCGGCATGGACCCGCAGGAGATACTGCAGAAGGTCCGGCTCTGCGACGCCAAGACCCCGCAGCCCTGCTGGAACGGTTCGCCCTACCAGCCCATCCCGATCACCGACGAGGCCACCCCCAAGCAGGCCCTGCAGATCCGCGAACGCGCCGAGGACTTCCCCGGCGTCACCGCCGAACCCGAGGCCGTGCGCCGCTACGCCGGCGCCGGCAAGTCCAACACCGCGCAGGTCCTCGGCTACCTCTCACCCGTCACCGACGACGAGATCCAGAAGGCCAAGGACACCCCCTCGCCCTACCTGCGCTCCGACATGGTCGGCCGCTCGGGCCTGGAGCGGCAGTACGACAAGGAACTGCGCGGCAAGGCCGGCGTCACCCGCTACGAGGTCGACAACCTCGGCCGGGTCATCGGCAAGGCCAGGTCGGACGCCGCCGAACCCGGTTCGAACCTGGTCACCAGCATCGACGCCCGCGTCCAGCGGGTCGCCGAGTACGAGCTGGACAAGGCGATGAAGACCGCCCGCCAGCAGTACGACAGCATCACCGGCACCAACTACAAGGCGGACTCCGGCGCCGTCGTCGTCATGGAGGCCAAGACGGGCCGCGTCGTCGCCATGGCGTCCGCGCCGACGTACGACCCCAACGTGTGGGTCGGCGGCATCTCCGCCAAGGACTACAAGGCGCTCACCGGCAAGGACTCCGACTACCCGCTGCTGAACCGCGCCATACAGGGTCAGTCCGCGCCCGGCTCGACCTTCAAGGTGGTCTCCACGGCCGCCGCGGTCCAGGCCGGCTACGACTTCAACGGCGCCTACCCGTGCACCAGTTCCTACTCGGTCGGCGGGCAGACCTTCAAGAACTTCGAGGGCGAGAACTTCGGCGACATCACCCTCGGCCGCGCCCTGGAGGTCTCCTGCGACACCGTCTTCTACGGTCTCGCGGACAGCGAGTGGAAGAAGGACGGCGGCATCAACCCGAAGAAGGGCAAGCCCAAGGACTGGTTCTTCAAGACGGCCCACCAGTTCGGCCTCGGCAAGGAGACCGGCATCGACCTGCCCAACGAGGTCACCGGCCGCGTCCCCGACCGCCAGTGGAAGCAGCGGTACTGGCAGGCCAACAAGGACGCCTGGTGCAAGTCCGGCAAGAAGAACGGCACCTACGTCGAGAAGATCGCCTACGAGAACTGCCTCGAAGGCAACAAGATGCGCGAAGGCGACGAGATCAACTACTCCATCGGCCAGGGCGACACCCTGCTCACCCCGATCCAGGAGGCCGTGATCTACGGCGCGATCTCCAACGGCGGCACCATGTACACCCCGACCATCGGCAAGGCCGTCATCAGCCCCGACGGCAAGCACGTCACCGAGATCAAGCCCGAGTCCCACGGCAGGCTGCCCATCACCAAGGCCACCCGCGACATGATGGACCAGGCGCTCGCCGGCGTCGCCACGCGCGGCACCGCCGCCTGGAAGTTCAACGGCTGGCCGCAGGACAAGATCCCGCTGCACGCCAAGACCGGTACCGCCGAGGTCTACGGCAAGCAGACCACGTCCTGGCTCGCCACCTACACCAAGGACTACACGGTCATCATGACCATCGCCCAGGCCGGTACCGGCTCCGGCGCCTCCGGTGAGGCCGTGCGCAACATCTACAGCTCCCTGTACGGCGTGCAGGCCGACGGCTCCGTCGACGACAAGAAGGCCCTGCTGCCCACCCCGCAGAAGAACCTGCCGGCGATCCAGCCCGACGGCACCATCCCCGCTCCCAAGATCCCCGGCGACCCGGCCAAGGACCAGGAGAAGATCGCCAAGCAGGTCGCCGAGCAGGGCAACACCACGGCCCCCGACAACCAGCAGACACCGGCCACCACCAACACGCCCACGGGCAACCGCAACACGCGCAGGCGTGCGCGCCGCAGGGGAAGCCGGAGGACCACCGCATGACCGGCGCGAACAACTTCTCCGTCCCCGGGTACGGCCCCCAGCGGGCCGGCTGGACCCGGCTCCTCGCCCGTGACTCGGTGGTCCGCCGCCTGGACTGGCCGATACTGCTGTCGGCGCTCGCCCTCTCCGGGATCGGCACCGCCCTCGTCTTCTCGGCCACCCGCAACCGGACCGAGATCAACCAGGGCGATCCGTACTACTTCCTGATCCGCAACCTGCTGAACACCGGCATCGGGCTCGCCCTGATGATCGGCACCGTCTGGCTGGGCCACCGCACGCTGCGCAGCGCGGTCCCGATCCTCTACGGCGCCTCGCTCTTCGGCATCCTGCTGGTGCTCACCCCGCTCGGCGCCACCATCAACGGCAGCCGCAACTGGATCGTGCTCGGCGGCGGCTTCTCCATCCAGCCCTCGGAGTTCGTGAAGATCACGATCATCCTCGGGATGGCGATGATGCTCGCCGCGCGGGTGGACGCCGGTGACAAGGAGTACCCCGACCACCGCACGGTCCTTCAGTCCCTGGGCCTGGCCGCCGTACCGATCCTGATCGTGCTGCTCATGCCCGACCTCGGCACGGTCCTGGTCCTGGTGGCCATCATCCTGGGCGTGCTGCTCGCCTCCGGCGCCTCCAACCGCTGGGTGTTCGGCCTGCTCGCCACGGGCGCGGCCGGCTGTATCGCCATCTGGCAGCTGCACATCCTCGACGAGTACCAGATCAACCGGTTCGCGGCCTTCGCCAATCCCAGCCTCGACCCGTCCGGCGTCGGCTACAACACCAACCAGGCCCGCATCGCCATCGGTTCCGGCGGCCTCACCGGCGCGGGACTCTTCCACGGCTCGCAGACCACCGGCCAGTTCGTCCCCGAACAGCAGACCGACTTCGTCTTCACGGTGGCGGGGGAGGAGCTCGGTTTCGCCGGCGCGGGCCTGATCATCGTGCTGCTCGGCGTCGTCCTGTGGCGCGCGTGCCGCATCGCCCGCGAGACCACCGAGCTGTACGGCACCGTCGTGGCCGCCGGGATCGTCGCCTGGCTCGCCTTCCAGGGCTTCGAGAACATCGGCATGACGCTCGGCATCATGCCGGTCACCGGCTTGCCCCTGCCGTTCGTCTCCTACGGCGGCTCGTCCATGTTCGCGGTCTGGGTGGCGGTGGGCCTGCTCCAGTCGATCCGGGTGCAGCGGCCCATGTCGGCGTAGGGCGCCGGACCCACCGGCCCCGTTCTCACCGGCGCCGTTCTCACCGGCGCCGTTCTCACCGGCGCCGTTCTCACCGGCGCCGTTCTCACCGGCCCCGTTCTCACCGGCCCCGTTCTCACCGGCGCCGACCCCGCCGCGGGTCGGCGCCGGCCCGGTCCCGTGCCGCGGCCGTTCGGGGCAGTCCTCCGGCCGGGTTAGGCTTGAGGGTCACCCCTGTCAGCTCACGAAAGTTCCCCGCGATGACCGTCGAGTCGGTTTTCCCGCAGCTCGAAGCCTTGCTCCCGCATGTGCAGAAGCCGATCCAGTACGTGGGCGGCGAGCTCAACTCCACCGTCAAGAGCTGGGACGAGTGTGACGTCCGCTGGGCGCTCATGTACCCGGACGCCTACGAGGTCGGCCTGCCCAACCAGGGCGTCATGATCCTCTACGAGGTGCTGAACGAACGCGAGGGCGTCCTCGCCGAGCGCACCTACAGCGTGTGGCCCGACCTCGAGGCGCTGATGCGCGAGCACGGCGTCCCGCAGTTCACGGTGGACAGCCACCGCCCCGTGAAGGCCTTCGACGTGTTCGGCCTGTCCTTCTCCACGGAGCTGGGCTACACCAACATGCTCACGGCCCTGGACCTGGCCGGCATCCCCCTCCAGGCCAGGGACCGCACGGTCGACGACCCGATCGTCATGGCCGGCGGCCACGCGGCCTTCAACCCCGAGCCGATCGCCGACTTCATCGACTGCGCGGTCATCGGCGACGGCGAGCAGGCGGTCCTTGAGGTCACGGAGATCGTCCGCGCCTGGAAGGCCGAGGGCCGCCCAGGTGGCCGTGAGGAACTCCTCTTCCGCCTGGCGAGGACCGGCGGGGTCTACGTCCCCGGCTTCTACGACGTCGAGTACCTCCCCGACGGCCGTATCGCCCGCGTCGTGCCCAACAAGTCCGGCGTGCCGTGGCGCGTGTCCAAGCACACCGTGATGGACCTGGACGAGTGGCCCTACCCCAAGCAGCCCCTCGTCCCGCTCGCGGAGACCGTCCACGAGCGCATGTCGGTGGAGATCTTCCGGGGCTGCACGCGCGGCTGCCGCTTCTGCCAGGCCGGCATGATCACCCGCCCCGTGCGCGAGCGCTCCATCACGGGCATCGGCGACATGGTCGACAAGGGCCTGAAGGCGACCGGCTTCGAGGAAGTCGGCCTGCTCTCCCTGTCCTCCGCGGACCACAGCGAGATCGGCGACATCGCCAAGGGCCTCGCCGACCGCTACGAGGACGACAAGATCGGCCTCTCCCTGCCCTCCACCCGCGTGGACGCCTTCAACGTGGACCTGGCCAACGAACTGACCCGCAACGGCCGCCGCTCGGGCCTCACGTTCGCCCCCGAGGGCGGCTCCGAGCGCATGCGCAAGGTCATCAACAAGATGGTCTCCGAGGACGACCTGATCCGCACCGTCGCCACGGCCTACGGCAACGGCTGGCGCCAGGTCAAGCTGTACTTCATGTGCGGCCTGCCCACCGAGACCGACGACGACGTCCTGCAGATCGCCGACATGGCGACCCACGTCATCGCCAAGGGCCGCGAGGTCTCCGGCTCGGGCGACATCCGCTGCACGGTCTCCATCGGCGGTTTCGTCCCCAAGCCGCACACCCCCTTCCAGTGGGCCCCGCAGCTCTCGGCCGAGGAGACGGACGCCCGCCTGACCAAGCTCCGGGACAAGATCCGCGGCGACAAGAAGTACGGCCGCTCCATCGGCTTCCGCTACCACGACGGCAAGCCCGGCATCGTCGAGGGCCTGCTCTCCCGCGGCGACCGCCGCATCGGCGCGGTGATCCGCGCGGTCTACGAGGACGGCGGCCGCTTCGACGGCTGGCGCGAGCACTTCTCCTACGACCGCTGGATGGCCTGCGCGGACAAGGCGCTGGCCCCCTTCGGCGTTGACGTCGACTGGTACACCACCCGCGAGCGCTCCTACGAGGAGGTCCTGCCCTGGGACCACCTGGACTCCGGCCTGGACAAGGACTGGCTCTGGGAGGACTGGCAGGACGCCCTCGACGAGACCGAGGTCGAGGACTGCCGCTGGACCCCGTGCTTCGACTGCGGCGTGTGCCCCGCCATGGACACCGGCATCCAGATCGGGCCCACGGGCCGGAAGCTGCTGCCGCTGACCGTGAAGCAGCCCGCCGGGAGCGGACACACGCACTGAGCTCCGGTGAGCGGCAGCGGGCCGGCCCGCCACCGAAGTGGCGGACCGGCC